>JAKSQI010000004.1 GCA_024404215.1 Oscillospiraceae bacterium | reverse complement strand
ACCTTCTGCCCCTGTTTTCCATGACCGGCTTTATCGGCTTTGCCATGATAGGCAACGGTTTTCTGCTTTTTGCCTGTGACAAACTCATCCGTTCCGGCCAGAAAAAGGCCCATAATCTTCGGGTAACCGATGCCCTTTGGATTGGCCTGGCTCAGCTCTGTGCCGTCATTCCCGGGCTTTCTTCTCTAGCTGCCACTTTGACGGTTGGGCTTTCTCGGGAATGCAGCCCCGGTTACGCCATGCGCTTTTCCCTTCTATTGGCCATTCCTGCCATTGTGGGTAGTTTTTTGGTCAGCTTGGGCCGTTGCTTTTCTGCCGGTATGGACTGGTCCTGCCTGCCGGCCTGTCTGGTTGGTCTGGTATTTGCCGCTTTGACCAGCTTTGCAGCCATTCACCTGCTGCGACTGCTCATGCACCGAGGCCGCTTCGGTGCTCTCAGCACATACTGCTGGGCTGTAGGCGGCATTACGCTGATTCTCAGTATTATTCTTTAATTCATTCGGAGGGATTCCCTTGGCCGATACCAAAAAGAAAACACGAAAAAAAACAAATGCCGTTTCCAAGGGGAAGGGTAAGCATGCTGCCGCCAAGGCACCCCCTGTCCTAGCCCCCGGAATGACGACCTTCAAATGCCGCTTTATTACTCTGACTGTCTTTATATTTCTCGGTATCTTCAGCTCATTCGGCTATTTTGAGCTGGGGGAAAACGGTAAATTCATTCAGTCCCTTTATACTCTTTTCAAGGGCCTGTTCGGCTGGGGCTTTTTTGTAGCCCCACCCCTGCTGATACTCGCCGGCATACTGCTGGTTATCCGCTATGATCGCCCCTATGCCATTTGGCGCAGCTCGGCCCTCCTGGGTATCGTCCCGGTTTTCGGTGGCATCATGCATCTGATAACCTCCGCCAAAACCCAAAGCTCGCCTTCCTGGGCCAGTGGCATTTCCCTGGATACCGGAGGACTGTTCAGCGGCACCCTGGCGTCTCTTTTAGTAAAGCTGCTGTCCGGTGCCGGTGCCTGGATTCTTCTTGTGCTTGGCGGCCTCTTTCTACTGGCCGGAGCCTTGAATGTGGATATCAAGGGCATCTTTACCGACTACCATGCCGGCGCCCCCGAACGAGCAGAGCGCAGAGAGGCTATCAAGGCTGAGCGTGCCGAAATTCGTCAAGCCGAACGCTCCGCCCGCTATGACGAAAAGCAAATCCAAATGATAGACCGCCGACGGGAAGCCGAAGAAACCGCCCGCCGGGCCGCAGAGGAACGGAAGCAGAAGGAAGAGGCTGCCAAGCTTGGCCTCCGTCCCCGCTCCTCCGACACTGCCGCAACCGCCTCCTCCGGCAAACGGGCCTATGACCAGTTTGCCGACAAGGCCCCTGGTGAAACAAAAGCCGGTGCCATTACGCCCATTGAAACCCTTCGGGACCCCCGGCCGGACGCCGGTACTGCAGCAGCCCCTGTTGCTTCTGCCGATAATGACCTGCAGAAACGCTCCTTTGAGAACCTGCAGCAGGCTGCTGCCCAGCGGCAAGCTTTGATTCAGCAGAGTGGAATCCCCGGCCGCTCCAATCCTAACAATCAGGCCCAGTCAAACGCCGCAGCCTCATTGGAAGAGCTCCCAACCTTTGTCAGAGATGAGGCTGCTCAGGAAGCCGAAGTTCGTGCTTCATCTGCCTCAGCGGAAGAGCATCCGTTCGCTCCGTCAGCGGAAGAAGAGCCTCCGGTACAGCCCGGAAATGAGAGCTCGGCAGAGGTTTCTTCTTCCGTGGAAGACGAACCCACTGCACCTACTCCGTCCCGCCACGTAGATGTACGGGTGCGCCCCGTCAGTCCCACCGCTCAGGTTGACCTTAAGGTTGCTCAATCCTCTTACAACCGCGCCCAGGCTGAGGCAGAGGAGCAGGCCGGTGCTATCAATCGCCGCAGCAATAAAAACGAGCCTCTGCCGGAGTTCGTTCCCAATACAGAGACCGACTGCCGCTCCTATCAGTTCCCCGATATTGGGCTGCTGCACCCGGCAGAAAAGCCCATGAACCTGGATGCCGCCTCGGAAGCCCGGGCCGCCTCCGGCCGTTTGGAAGAAGCCTTCCGCAGCTTTGGCGTAAATCTAACAGTAGCCAACTACACCAGAGGCCCCAATGTTACCCGCTACGAGGCTGAAATTGAGGCCGGAACCAAGCTCAGCAAGCTGACCAATCTGGAAGACGATATTGCTTTGGCTTTGGGCAGCAGCGGCGTCCGTATTGCGGCTGTTCCCAACAAGGCCGCTACCGTTGGCATCGAAGTTCCCAACAATTCTGTCAGCACCGTCTACCTGAGAGAAATCATTGAGTCCGATAACTTCAAAAACGCAAAAAGCAGACTGACCTTTGCCTTAGGCAAAAGCATTGCCGGTGAAGCGGAGGTTGGCAACATCAGCAAGCTGCCTCATCTTCTGATTGCCGGTACCACCGGCAGCGGTAAATCCGTCTGCCTGAACAGCCTGATTCTCAGTCTGCTCTACAAGGCCACTCCCGACGAAGTGAAATTCATCATGATTGACCCTAAAATGGTAGAGTTTAAAATCTACAACGGCATTCCGCATTTGATGAGCCCGGTTGTTACGGATCCCAAAAAGGCCGCCGGCGCCCTGCAATGGGCCGTTGTAGAGATGATGAAGCGCTATCGCTTTTTCTCGGATGAGAACACCCGCGACCTGGATAGCTACAATCAGCTGATGGCAGAACGGGTTGCTCAGGGTGATACCGAGGCAAAAATCCTGCCCCGGGTTGTTATTATTATTGATGAGCTGGCCGATTTGATGATGGTTGCCGCCAAAGAGGTAGAAGACAGCATTTGCCGCATTGCACAGATGGGCCGTGCTGCCGGCATGCACCTGGTTGTTGCCACGCAAAGCCCCCGCGCCGATGTTATCACCGGTTTAATTAAAGCCAACATCCCCTCCCGCTGCGCCCTAAAGGTTTCCAGTTCCCTGGAATCCCGCATTATCCTGGACAGCGGCGGCGGTGCCGAAAAGCTGATAGGTAACGGTGATATGCTCTATTCCCCCACCGGCAGCAACAAACCCAAACGTATCCAAGGCACCTGGGTTTCCGATGAGGAAAGGGAAGATGTTATCAACTACCTTAAAGAAATGATGGCACAAAACGGCGCCGAGGTTGAGTATGACGAGAGCATTACCGAGGCCATGAATCAAGCCGCCGAAGGAAAGGGAAGCGGAAAGTCCGACTCCGGCGACTCCGGCAATTCCTCCGGCGACAGCAGCAATCCCTTTGCCGATTACGATGACATGCTCCCCGGGGCCGTAGATGTGGCACTGGATGCCGGTCAAATTTCAGTTTCCATGCTGCAGCGGCGCTTGAAGCTGGGCTACGCCCGGGCCGCCCGCATTGTAGATCAGATGGAAGAACTGGGCATCATCGGCCCTTACGAAGGGGCTAAGCCCAGACCGGTTCTGCTTTCCCGCATGCAATGGCAGGAAATGCAGATGATTCAGGGCACAGCCCCCATAGAAAGCCTGCCGGCCGAAGAGGCCGCTGTCTTTCCCGACTACGAGGCCGGAGATCCCCCGGCCGATGACTATGACAGCGATTCCCGCCCACCTTTTGATTTATAAGTAATGGAGGATACAATAATGGCACTTGATAAAGCATGGTTTGAGGCCCGCGAGGCCGCTATTCCCAAAGGACGGGTCCGTACCCGTTTTGCCCCCAGCCCCACCGGTTATATGCATGTGGGCAATCTCCGCACCGCCCTTTACACCTACCTGATTGCCAAGAAAATGGGCGGCGATTTTATCCTGCGCATTGAAGACACCGACCAGAACCGTTTGGTAGACGGTGCCGTAGACCTGATTTATGCCACCCTGAAAAAGTGTGGCCTGCAGCATGATGAGGGTCCTGATATCGGCGGCCCCACCGGCCCTTATGTTCAAACCGAACGCATGGGCTTCTACGCCAAATATGCTGAGCTGCTGGTAGAGCTGGGTGGTGCCTACTACTGCTTCTGTGATAAGGAAAACGGCCACGAAAATGCCGCAGCCGGCGGAGAAATCAAAAAGCACTCCTGCAGCTGCCCCAAACTGACCCGTGAAGAGGTTGATGCTAAGCTCGCAGCCGGAGAAAGCTATGTTATCCGTCAGAAAATTCCTGCCGAAGGCAGCACGACCTTTTCCGACCTTGTTTATGGTGACATTGAGGTTCCCAATGACAGTCTGGACGAGCAGGTTCTTCTTAAGAGCGATGGCCTGCCCACCTACAACTTTGCCAATGTTGTAGATGACCACCTTATGGGCATTACTCATGTAGTCCGCGGCAGTGAATACCTATCAAGCGCCCCTAAGTACAACCTGCTGTACCAGTCCTTCGGCTGGGATGTTCCTGCCTACATTCATTGTGCCCCGGTTATGCGCGATGCTCACAACAAAATGAGCAAGCGTCACGGGGACCCCAGCTACGAGGACCTGTTGAATATGGGCTATCTTAGTGATGCTGTTGTCAACTACGTAGCTCTGCTGGGCTGGAACCCGGGCGGCGAGCGGGAAATCTACTCCCTGCCTGAGCTCTGCGAGGCCTTTGATATTAAGGGTCTCAGTAAATCCCCCGCCATTTTTGACAAGGATAAGCTGACCTACTTCAACGGTGAATACATCCGTGCCATGAGCCCGGAGGCCTTTGCAGCCGCTGCCGAGCCCTTCATCCGCAGTGCCGTTCCCGACGAAAACATCAACCCCGCAAAAATTGCCGGCCTGCTGCAGCAGCGCACTGAGGTTCTCACAGATATCCCCGGCAAAATCGGCTTCTTCCAGGAGCTTCCCGAGTATGACCTGGAGCTTTTCAACAACAAGAAAAGCAAATGCGATACCTCCGTTGCTTTGGACATGCTGCTGGATGTACTTCCCCTCTTCCAGAACCTGGTTAACTGGGAACAGCAAACCATTCACGATGCCCTGATTGAGGAAGCTGCACGCCTGGGTGTAAAAAATGCCACCCTCATGTGGCCTATCCGCATTGCCGTTTCCGGACAGCAGGTAACCCCCGGCGGTGCCGTGGAAATCTGCCATATTCTTGGCCGTTATGAATCCCTCCAGCGCATCAGCCAGGCCATGGCCAGACTGATGACCATGTAAGCAAAACCTAAAAAGAGGAATGCTGTCTGCATTCCTCTTTTTATTTACGTCTGGTCAATTCTTCCAGACGCTTTTTTTGTTTTTCCAGTCTGGCCTTCTGTTTTTCGGCCATGCGCTCCAGCTTCTGTTTTTGAGCAGCTGCCATTTTTTCCAGCTTGATTCTTTGCACGTCTGCACCCTGTTCCAAACGGTCACGCTGCTGAACCGTCAGCTTTTCCAACTGCTGCCTTTGGGCTTTCCAAAAGCTGTGAAGCTGTTTTTTATGATGGCAAAGCCGTTCCTCGCAATTGGCACAGTCCAGAGCACCGTTGCAGGCGACGGAAAAACGTTCCGGCCGTCGATGAGCCGTAACCTCCCACCGAATAAAGAGCAGCAGTGCCATTCCAACCAAGCTCCAGGTATACAGGCTGCGAACAATCAAAAGAGGAGTAAACATCATTAGATAGTCCCAGTTGTAAATCCGGCAACTGGCGCAGCAGCGGTTATGCATCATCAAGGTCTGAAATGGGCAGAAAAAGAGGATGCAAATCATGTCCGACACCGAGTAAAAAAGACTTATCAGCATAAGCCAGCCGTCGGTAAGAATGTGCATGAAGTATAAAACAGCAAAAGCGCCATTAAGCAGAATCCAGCTAAGCAGAACCATGGGCAGACCGTGGGAAATGTCCCCGGGTGACAGCCTCTCTCCGGAAGCTTTTGGAATATAGTTGCATTCAAACTGCTTTTGGCAGCCCATACTCTCAAGCTTGGAAGGGAAAAACCGCAGAGCCATTTCAACAGCAAATACAAGCCAGATGACCACCAAGAGCATCCGGAATTCCGGAGCCATCTCTAAAAAAGTCATGTGGTGATAGGGCTCTGTGAAAAAATAGGTTAGAGCCGCCCAAATCAGCAGCAGGGACCGAAAAACCAGCTTAAACAGATGCAACCCGGAAATTTTGGATATCCTTTTCGTTTTCATGACGGCACCTCCCTTCCATTGCTTGAAAAGTATATCACAGAATAACTCTAAAATGCCAACAATTCATAGATATTCTTTAATTTCTACCTGACAGGAATGGCTCTTCCGGTGACATGAAGATTTCATGAATCCGGGTTCTCTTCGTTGACAAAAAACCCCACCGCTCCTATAATTGTTCTATTCTATCCTTTAGAAAGAGGGGACCTTCTTTGATTTTAACCATCTATAAAAAAGCCATGGCCGTTTTAGTGAAAAAGCCCTTTGCCCTTTGGGGCATTTCCCTGCTCTGTCTATTCCTTTCCGGTATGGCTTACACCCTGTTCGGCGTAATTCCCGGCCTGGCACTGGCCATAGGCTGGCTGCTGGAAACCAGCATGACCCTGATTTACCTTCACGGCTACCGAGGCCACGAGGTTAAGGTTCTCCAGCTGTTTGACTGCTTCCGTGACTGGGCTACCATAAAGCGAGTTCTATGCGGCATGGGCTGGATGACCCTCTGGATTCTTTTGTGGGGGCTTATTCCCTTTGTTGGCCCTATCTTTGCCATCATTCGTGTCTATCGCTACCGGCTGACCCCCTATATCCTCATGCAGGAGCCGGAGGTTGCTCCTACAGAGGCCGTCAAGCTGTCTCAGCAGCGCACAAATGGCTGGAAGGGGAAAATGTTTGGCGCCGATATTCTGGTTTATGTCATTCTTTGCGTAATTATACTGATTCTTAGCCTGCTCGCCGGAATTCCCTATATCGGCATTCTCTTTGGCATTATTGACTTTTTCGCCATTCTGATTTGCGCAGCCCTTGCCCCCCTCTTCCTGGGGCTTGTCAACGCTGCTTTCTACGAAGAAATAAAAGCCGCCGCCAATTCCAGCATCAGCTGCCCTAACTGCGGCAACTATGTGCACATTCAAAATGCATATTGCCAGCACTGTGGCGCCCCTCTGAAGGCGGCAGCTACTCCTGCTGAGCCGACCGCCCCGGGAGAGACCGCTGTTCCGACATCAGAAGCAGCCACCGAATCTGCCGATGCTGCCACTGCTCCTCTTCCGGCTGAAGCATCAGAAGATGCCTTAGCTCAGGCCTTTGCCGAAGCAGAGCAAGCCCTGTCAGAAGCAGCATCTGCCCCTGACACCGAAGAAATCTAACCAAGAAGACTTTCAGCCTCGCTTATCCCAGGGATAAGCGAGGCTGATTCTATTACTGGGCTTCCACCAGTTTTAAGGCTTTTTTAAATTGGAAAACAAAAAGCACTATGGTAAAGCTTACGGCAAGAAAATCGGCAACAGGCTCTGCAGAAAAAACGCCGATGGCCTTGTTGGTAAAAAGCAAGGGCATAAGATAAATGAAAGGCAGCAGGAGTACAAATTTTCGAACTACTGCAACCACAATGCTGCACAGCGCACTTCCGATGGCCACAAAGGTCATCTGACAGGCAATCTGCACACCAAAGAGGAACATAGCGCCCCCGTAAATGCGAAGAACCCGGCCGGCATACCCTCGCAGTACCGGGTCCGCTGTAAAAATGCCGGTAAATGCTGTGGGGAAGAGCTGAATGCAGCCCCAAAGTACCAGGCTGTAAATCAAACAGCAGGTCAAAAGCAAGCGAAAGGTTCTTCGCACTCTATCTGTATTACGGGCCCCATAATTATAGCCGGTAATCGGCTGAGCTCCCTGGCCCATGCCCTGCAGCGGCAGCATGGCAAACTGCATGACGCTGGTACAAATGGTCATGGCACCCACAGCAACATCTCCTCCATACTTCAGCAGACTGGCATTAAAGCAAACAGAGATGATGCTTTCGCTGCTCTGCATGACAAAGGTTGCCAACCCCAAGGCCAAACATGGCAGCAAAAGGCGAATATCCAGCCGAATCACGCTTTTTTTCAGTCGCAAAGCAGAACGCTTGCCCCTTAGGAACAGCAGGCACCACACACAGGACACACACTGGGACAGAATGGTAGCCAGAGCAGCCCCCTGCACACCCAGCTTTAGCAGAAAAATAAAAACCGGGTCCAGCGCAATGTTGCATACCGCCCCAATCAGCACCGTCTGCATGGCAGTTTTTGAGAAGCCCTGGGCACTGATAAACGCATTCATGCCCAAGGTCAGCTGCACAAACAGGGTTCCTATGGCATATACAGCCATATAGCCGGATGCATACTCAATGGTGTTTTCGCTGGCTCCAAAAGCCAAAAGCAGGGGGCGGTTCCACAGTAGCAGAACCAATGTGAGAAGAAGACCTATCACCAGCTGCAAGGAAAAACAGCTGCCCAGAATACGTTCCGCCGTTGAATAGTCTCCTTTTCCCATAAAGATGGATGCCCGAGGCGCCCCACCGGCAGCAATCAGTGCTGCAAAAGCCGAAACCACCAGAATAATGGGTAAGCACACACCGACTCCGGTCAGTGCCAAGCTTCCATTCTCCCCCATGTGCCCGATATAAATACGGTCAACAATGTTGTAGAGCATGTTAATCAGCTGGGCAATTACCGTTGGCACTGCCAGTCGGAAAAGCAGTCTGCCAATGGGTTCGTAACCAAGAAACTCCTTATTTTCGCTCATTTCGCACCTCTTTCGGTATAATTTCAAAAACGGATACCGCCGGCTATAACAATCCGGAAGGTATCCGTTTTAACGAAGGGAAGAAGCTTACTAAAATCAGAAGCCGAGATTCAGACCGCCGGTCAGCTTGCTCATGTTTGCATTGGCAGCATTCTGCGCCGTACGAATAGCCTCGTTGACTGCAGCAAGCACCATATCCTGTAGCATTTCCACATCCTCAGGATCAACAGCATCCGGATTGATAACAAGCTCAGTTACCTCATACTTGCCGTTAACGGTAGCAGAGACCATACCACCACCTGCCTTGGCCGTGTAGGTCTTCTCCTCCATTTCAGCCATGCTCTTCAACATTTCCTGCTGCATTTTCTGAGCCTGCTTAATCATGTTAGCGTTCATGCCACCGCCGTAGCTTCCGCCGCGAAATGCACCTTTTGCCATAGTCTTTCATCCTTTCCGGTATTATCCTGTAAATTCAACATTGTTAAAACTCATTAATTGGTTCAGTGGATCGTCCTCGGCTGCCGACGTTACCTCAGCCTGAGCCGCTTCTGCGACTGCAGGCAAAGAATCCTCTGTGAGGATAACCGGCATGCTCCTGCCAATTGCTGTCTCCACTGCTCTTCGAAGCCATTCCATGGTCTCCGTTTGGTCTGCCATCAGCTTGGCAAAGGGCGTAAGACAATAGACCAAATAGCGATTCCCAGCAATACGCCCCTCATACATGGTAGGATCATTCAGCATGGTATAGGTCGGTGTATCAGCAAGACTCTGCAGAGCATCCAGCACCCGCGTCCAGTCCTCTGAGCCACCGCTAACCGGCGGGGTCAACGGCTGGTGTTTAACCTTTTCAGACCTGACCGATTTCTCCGTTGCTTTTACCCTTTGCTCGTTTAAAGGAGTTGCTCTCTTAGGCTCTTCCATGGACAGAGGCTGGCAATAGCCATCGTCTGCAGGCGGCATATCCCGGTCATCCGGTGGTGGAGGACCGTCGTCCTCACTCCAGGGCAAATCCGAAGCCGGCGTCAGCTCATTCACCTTTTGCTGCGGAATTCTTTCCGGCTTCTCCGTCCGCTGAGCAGACGATGCCGCCAAAGGAATACCATCTGCCAGCAGCTTCTCCAGAGCGGCCACTCGGGCAGCCAGTCCATCAGTATCCGAACGAACCTTGGCACTGCAGAGCTTCATAACCGCCAGTTCAGCATTTAACCGGACAGACCCGGCGCTGCCGCGGCTTTCTATAGCCGTTTGAAGAATTTCCATCTGACTCATGGCCTCCGCCGGGGCCAGTTTTTTGCTGAGGTCAGCCAGCACGTTCATGGCAAACATACCGCTGACCAAGCCGCTGCATTTCTCTCCCGTAAGCTGGTAGAGCAGAATATCCCTTTCCAGACTCTGCAATTCCCCCAGCATGGCATTCAAATCCTTGCCATTGCGGTAGAGGCCATCCACCAAAGACAATGCCTCTGCCAGCGCTTCCTTACGAATGCATTCAAACAGCTTTACCGTTTCACGGGCACCGGTAAGGCCTATGGCAGACAGAATTCTTTCTTCATCAATAATACCGCCGCTGCACTGATCCAGCAAGGACAGAGCATCTCTCATACCGCCGTCAGCCAGCCTTGCCAAAAGGGCGGCTCCTTCAGCGGTCAGCTCCAGCCCCTCCTCTCTGGCCACATAGCTTAGACGCCGGGAAATATCCTCCGGCAGAATGCGCTTAAACTGAAAACGCTGGCAACGAGAAAGAATCGTTGCCGGAACCTTGTTCAGTTCCGTCGTCGCCAGAATAAAAAGCAAATGCTCCGGCGGTTCCTCCAAAATCTTCAAAAGGGCATTAAAGGCCGATAAGGACAGCATGTGAACCTCATCGATAATATAGACCCGCCTGCGCACGGAAGCCGGCGAAAAAACAGCTTCTTCCCTCAGCATGCGGATGTTATCAACGCCGTTGTTGCTGGCAGCATCGATTTCTTCCACTTCCAGTACACTGCCGCTTTCTATTCCGCGGCAGGAGGCACAGACATTACAGGGATTTCCGTTAACCGGATGTTCACAGTTTACCGCCCGGGACAGAATCTTGGCACAGGTCGTTTTTCCGGTTCCTCTTGTCCCTACAAAAAGATAGGCATGACTCAAACGGTTGGTTTCCACCTGACGCCGCAAGGTTTCCGTAATATGCTGCTGACCAACTACATCATCAAAAACAGTCGGCCGCCATTTGCGATACAAAGCCTGATAAGCCAAGCTTCCACCTCCTTCTTCCTACAAGTACAACGGCGCGCGGCAAGACCGCACACCACCCTTTGAATCTATGATATACCCGTTACGCAAACGGCTGACTCCGGACCGGCAGCCTCACGGCACACATAAGGTTTCGCTTAATGCTGCTCGGTTCCCCGCCTGACATGGTTCACGAATTTATATTGCGCGAGACCGATCCTTCAACGCTGCCCATTTACGGCAGACGATACATCACAGACCCTGGGGATGGAATTCATTCCTGCTATAGCGGATTGCAGGTAACAGGGCACCGCTATCTCCCCAACTAGTGCAGTCTTGCCCCGCGCCGTATGGCCTTTGGGGTAAGCAACAGATATTATACACAATTTTATCAGCCTTCGCAACAGTTTTCTTCCTTGCCACCAAGGTTGCCACCGTTATATAATAAGGAAAAAGCAATCGGAAAGCTACCTTTTCAACAGGAGGAAAACCATGAAACTTGCAACCGCAGCCCAGATGAAGGAACTGGACCGAAAGGCCATCGAAGACCGTTGCATTCCCTCAACCCTATTAATGAGCCGTGCTGCCGATGGTCTGGCCTCTGCCGTGAAAGCAGCGCCCACAGGTGACATTGCCATTCTCTGCGGCAGCGGAAACAACGGCGGCGACGGCATCTGTCTGGCTGGCAAGCTGCTCACGTCAGGCTACACTGTACGAGCCTTTTTCACCGGTAATCCGGAAAAAATGACCGCCGATACAAAAGAAATGCTGCGCCGTCTGGAAGAGGTCGGCGGTCGCCTGGAAAGCTTTGAAGAGAGTGAAGACATTCTTGCCTACCTGTCTCACAGCTCCGTAGTGATTGATGCCATGCTGGGCACAGGTTTGAATGCCCCCCTGCGTGGTAAGATTCTGACAGCAGTCAGAGCAGTAAACGCATCTTCGGCCTATGTAATTGCCGCAGACATCCCCACCGGAATTGATACGGATACAGGAGCAGTATTGGGGGATGCTGTCATGGCTGACGAAACTGTCACCTTTACCTTTGCCAAAATAGGCCAGTTCACAGAACCCGGTTGCGTGTACTGCGGCAAAATCACACTTTGGAACATCGGCATCCCTGAGGACCTTTCCTCGGCACTTGTCTCCGACACCTATGCCCTTCTGCCTCAGGAGCTTTCTCTGCCCCGCCGTAATAAGCTGACCCACAAGGGCAGCTTTGGCCGCAGCTTTATTCTAGCCGGCAGCCTTGGCTACACCGGGGCCCCTGTTTTGGCAGCAGAAGCAGCGCAGCGAATGGGGGCCGGCCTGGTTTATCTGGGTGTCCCGGACTCCATATACAGTTTTGCTGCAATCAAATGTACCGAGGTCATTCCTCAGCCTGTCCCTTGTGACGAGGATGGCTTGATTAGTTGGGATGCACGGGGTTATATACGAACCATGCTGGATTCCTGTCAGGCAGCTTTAGCCGGTCCCGGCCTTGGAACCAGCGAGCACCTGCAGTTTATTCTGGAAATGATGATTCGCAATTCTACCGTGCCCTTAGTTCTGGATGCCGACGGTTTGAATAACATAGCATCCGACCTGTCTATTTTGAAAGAAGCCAAGGCGCCCTTGGTGCTGACCCCCCACCCCGGTGAATTTGCCCGACTTGGCGGCAGCTGCGATAAGGGCCGAATTGCCGGCGCACGGGACTTTGCGGTAACCCATGGCTGCCTTTTGGTACTGAAAGGCCACCGCACAGTAATAGCCCTCCCCGACGGACGGGTTTATCTAAACACCACCGGCAGCCCGGCCATGGCCAAGGCTGGGAGCGGCGATGTTCTTGCCGGTATGATTACTGCCCTGCTGGGGCAGGGTTTCCAGCCTGAAACTGCTGTGATTACTGCTGTCTATCTGCACGGCTTGGCCGGTGACATATGCGCGCAGCGACTGGGTGAATACTCTGTCATCGCTTCCGACATCATCGCCGCTATCGGTGAGGCTGCAAAATCCATTTCAGAATAATCGGCTTTGAGGAAGGAACGTACCATTATGAAAACCTTAACTCGTGTTGACATTGTCGGTTTGGGAGCTCTGGGCGTTATGTACGCCAACGATTTTACAAAAGCCTTAGGCAAAGCTAATGTCCGAATTTTAGCCGACAGCAGCCGCATTGAAAAATATCGCTCGCAGGGCATTATCTTTAACGGCAGCCCTTGTGATTTTAATTACTGCGACGCCGCCAAAGAAAGCAGCCCGGCCCAGCTGATCCTATATGCTACCAAATATGGTGCTCTTCCAAACGCCATGGAGGAAACAGCCCACCTCATCGGGCCGGACACAGTTATCCTTTCTGTTCTTAACGGCATACGCAGCGAAGAAGACCTTGCCGCCCGCTTCGGTTCGGAAAAAATCGTCTACTGCATCGCCCGCAAAATGGATGCCGGAAAGGAGGGGAACACTGCCGTCTGTTTGAACCACGGAGAACTGGCCCTTGGCATCATGAAGGGCGGACTGCAGGAAAATCTAAATGCTGTTACTGAGCTCTTTGACCGCATCGGCTTCCCCTATGCTCTTCCCGCCGATATCCAGCGGGATCTTTGGAGCAAGCTGCTGTGCAATGTAGGTGTCAACCAGACCTGCAGCCTTCTAGAGGGGGGCTATGGCATTGTGCATGTTCCCGGCCCCGCCAGAGATATGATGCAGGCCGCCTTTCGCGAGGTTGTTGCTGTTGCCAATGCCGAAGGCATTCCACTGTCTGAAGAGGACGTGCTGCAGTGGACGGCCACCATTGACAGCTTGAATCCGGAGGGAGAGCCCAGCATGCGTCAGGACAGCAAAGCCGGACGCCCCACCGAGGTTCTTCTATTTGCCGGAACCATCTGTGCCTTGGGAAAAAAGCACAGCATTCCTACCCCGGTAAACGATAATTTTCTGGCCAACATCCATTGATTGACAGCTTTCCTGACTGTTGTCTTGACACTTCCCGAACTTTCGCTTTTCTTTTCTGAATTCTATGCTATAATATATTAAAGTATCCCTACGGCCTCGGGCTGCTGTGCGTACCGGCAGCCGAAACCAAGGGCCGTCTTGAGGAGGATTCACATGGAACAGATTATCCACAGCCTTTTGGAAACTGACATGTACAAGCTTTCCATGGGGCAGGCCATTTATCACCTGTTTCCGGGCTACAAAACCACCTGGTCCTTTAAATGCAGAAACAAGGACGTTCACTTCACCCCTCAGATGGTGGATGAAATCCGCAAGCAGATTTTGGCCTACTGCCAGCTTAGCTTCACCAAGGAGGAACTGGCCTATATTGACAAGATTAAATGGATAAAGGGCTCCTATACGGATTTTCTTGAGCGCTGGAAGCCCCGCTATGAAGACTTTGAAATCACCCACGATGCCGAATGTGGCCTTGCCATTGAAACCAAAGGCACCTGGCTCAACACCTCCATGTATGAGATCCCCGTTCTGGCTATCGTCAATGAGGTTTACTTCCGCATGCAGTATAACTATGAAGAGCTGATGGCCTCCTTCCGGGAACGTCTGGACGCTAAGGTTCAGGCTTTGATTGACGGAACCTACGAGCTTGGCCTCTTCAGTGAGTTCGGCCTCCGCCGCCGGCTCTCCTCTGAGGCTCAGGAGTATGCCATTGAACAGCTCTGCCTGCATAACCCGGAATACAAGAATTCTAAGTGTGTCGGTACCTCCAATGTATATCTGGCCAAGAAATACGGCGTCACACCGGTTGGCACCATGGCCCACGAGTGGCTGATGTGTGTAGGTCAAGGCGACCACAAGCATAACCCGGCCTACTCCAACTGGTATGCCCTCAACGCATGGATAAAGGAATACGGCATTTTGAACGGAACTGCCCTGACGGATGCCATTACCACCGATTGCTTCCTGAAGGATTTCCAACTGACCTTTGCTACCCTTTTCTCCGGCGTCCGCCACGACAGTGGTGACCCTTACGAATGGGGCAATAAAATGATTCGTCATTATGAGGAGCTGGAGATTGACCCCAAAACCAAAACCCTGCTCTTCAGTGACAGCCTGAATTTTGAAAAGGCCCATCAGCTGAATGCCTACTTCAATGGTAAGGCCAAGGTGGCCTTTGGTATCGGTACCTACCTCTCCAACGATACCTGTGTACCGCCCCTGAATATCGTCATGAAAACCACGGCCTGCAATGGCCAGGACGTTGCCAAAATCTCTGACGACGCCGGCAAGGGCATGTGCAAGAACCCCGCTTATGTTGAATACCTGCAGCGCTGCATTGACTGGCGCATGCAGCAGGAGTAACCCGAATGTCAAAACCGGGGCAGATGCGAATGCATCTGCCCCGGTTTATTTCTGTTCAAATGTGCCTTACGCCTTAAGCTGGCGGCGTCTGTTCAAGTTCAAGGTACCCTCGCTCATGTCGTCCAGCCAATCCAAAGCTTTCGCCAAGCCAAAGGAAACACACTTTTCTGCATCATCGGCAATACGGGTCGGAATGTTTGCCCGGGTTTCAATCAACCGATCAAAGCCCCACAGCTGGCAACCGGCGCCGGTTAATACAATGCCGTTATGGGAAATATCCGCCACAAGCTCCGGAGGGGTAATCTCCAGCACGTGAATAATGGCCTCCACAATGCGTTCACTGACCTCTTCCAGTGCCTCCAGCGCTTCGTTGGAATTAACGGTAATCACACGGGGTAAGCCCGTCATCAGGCAGCGCCCCTTCACCTCAACGGAGACCACGTCCGGTCTGGGGAAAACACAGCCAATCTGACGCTTCAGCTCTTCAGCCGTGGTTTCACCAATGAGCACATTGTACTTTCGGCGAATATAGCGAATCACAGCCTCATTAAAGGCATCTCCGGCCTCCTTCAGCGAGTCGGATTCCACAACCCCGTTCATGCTTAAAACAGCAATATCCGTTGTGCCGCCGCCGATGTCAATAACCATCTTCCCATCGGCACCGGAAAGGTCCAAACCAGCTCCCAAAGCCGCTGCAAGAGGATTCTCCATCAAGTATACCTTTCTGGCCCCGGCCTCCATGCCTGCATCAATAACCGCGCGCTCTTCAACCTCGGAAATCCCTGACGGAATGCCCATCAGCATGCGGGGTTTAAGCAGGCTGAAGCTGGTCACGCTCTTTACCATTTCACGAAGCATGCGCTCGGTCATTTCATAGTCAGAAATTACGCCGGACCTCATGGGTCGAATGGCTACAATGTTTGCCGGAGTACGACCCAGCATGCGCTGAGCTGCCATGCCATATTTCAAAAGTCGTCCTGTGTTTTTATCCATAGCCACAACCGAGGGTTCCCGAAGAATGACGCCCTTTCCCTTTGTGGCAATTAATACATTGGTTGTACCAAGGTCAATGGCCAGGTCTTTTTCAAAAATTACCATAGCTTATCTCCTTTTCCCTTGAATTACAGATCTCTTTCCCGGGCCAATCGGGCCCGCAGGCCACTGTATCGGCGGGTGCGGCGGTCGTTGGCCACCATTTCTTCAACCGCACTGTCACTGCCTACCAAAACCAACAGTTTTTTCGCACGGGTAACTGCCGTGTATAAAATACTGCGGGTTAAAAGCTTGGGCGAGGCATCCAAGCAAGCCAGTACCACGGCACTGTACTCGCTCCCCTGGGCCTTGTGTACCGTCATGGCCCAGGCTGGTTCCAGTTCACCCAACTGCTCATACAGGTATTCCACCCGCTTATCCTCATACTCCACGGTTACAACCTCCCGGGCGTGGTCAATGCTGCGGATAAAGCCTACATCCCCGTTAAACACGCCGGCCCCGGTTTCCGCACCGTCCAAAGTTTTCCACATTATATCATAGTCGTTGCGGATTTGCATTACTTTGTCGCCTTCACGGAAGGTAAATTGCCCGTAAAGCTTTTCCCGTTTCTCCTTGGCGGGAGGATTGAGGGCATTTTGCAGTAAGCGATTCAGGTTCTCCGTTCCCAACTCGTTTTTGCGTGAAGGACAGAGTACCTGAATCTCTTCCGAAGGAATACCCATATTATTGGGAAGCCGTTCTTTGCAGAGGGAGACCACAGTTTCTGCTGCCTTGGCAGTTTCCATACGGCGCATGAAAAAGAAATCACCGCCGACATTTTTCAGTTCAGGCATATGACCATCATTAATCTGATGGGCAGTTCGGATAATCTTACTTTCCTGGGCCTGACGGAATATTTCATTGAGACGGACCGTGCAGATGGCGCCACTGCGTATAATATCCCCAAACACATTGCCCGGACCAACAGAGGGGAGCTGGTCCGCATCCCCAACCAAAACAAGCCGACATCCAAAAGGCAAGGCTCGCACCAATGACGAGAAGAGCAGCAAGTCCACCATGCTGGTTTCATCTACTATAACAGCATCGCAATCCAGAGGGTCTTCCTCGTTGTGTTCAAACACCGACATGTCATCCTCACCGATAGAGGTTCCCAGCATGCGATGAATGGTTGCCGCCTCCCGCCCGCAAAGCTCCCCCATGCGCTTGGCAGCCCGTCCGGTGGGAGCGCATAGCAAGGTTTTTAACCCCATGCGGTCAAACATAGCCAAAATGCCCCGGACAGAGGTCGTTTTTCCTGTCCCTGGGCCACCGGTCAAAACCATGACCCGATGCAGCGCAGCCATTTGCACGGCTCTGCGCTGTCCTTCGGAATAGGTAACCCCCTGTCTGGCCTCCACCTGTTCAATCAGTTTCTCGGTTCCACCATCGGTTATGGCCGTATTGGAGGCCCGATCCAGCAGTTGATAGGCTGCATCTCTTTCCGCACGGTAAACATAGTCCAGATAGCAGGCATCCTGTCCGGCTACATCATCACGAATTACATCACCAGACTCACACAACACGGAAAGCGCTTCCTCCAAGGCCGTTTCCTCGGTTTCCAGCAGTTGGGCTGTTGCAGCCAAAAGCTTCCCCCTAGGAAGAAAAGTGTGACCATTATTTAGATTATGGGCCAATTCAAACAGGAGTGCGGCTTCCATGCGCTCCGGGCAATCACCGTCAAACCCCATTTCAAGGGCCATGCCATCGGCTTCAAAAAACTCTGCCCCATAAGACGTCAGCAGATAGGGATTGGCTTTTACGGCTTCTATGGCATCCTCTCCCATGTAATGGTAGAGCTGAACGGCTACAAAGGGCTTTATGGCGTACTGATTCAACATCTCCATCAGTCGACGCAGACTAACCTGACGCCGGAAGGCTGCCCCTATCTCCAGAGCACGCTTTTCGGTTATTCCTTTGATTTCAGCCAGTCGCTCCGGATTGTATTCCAAAATTTCCAGGGTTTCTCCCCCAAAGCGATCCACAATATCCTTGGCCTTAGCCGGGCCTATATATTTTAAAGCTCCGGTAGCCAAATAGCGAAAAATGGCAGCGGGCCCAGTTGGCATGTGCCGTACCACATAGTCCGCCTTAAACTGTTCCCCGTAAGACGAGTGGGCGGTCCACTGACCGGTTAGTTCCAGCTCTTCTCCGACTGATATTCCCGGCATGCAGCCGACCGCTGTTACGGACTCGCCGCCAACATCCAGCTTAAGCACCGCATAGCCATTTTCCGGATTTTGATAAATCAGGGCCGCCGCCGTTCCAGTTATGGTAATCGGTTCCTTTTGGCTTTCCATGTTCATTCTTCACCCCGCAGTCGGATAATCCGATCACGCAGTTCGGCTGCGTATTCGAATTCCAGCATTTTGGCCGCTTCCCTCATCTTCTTTTCCAGCTTGGCAATAGCCTCTTCCCGTTCCTTTCGGGTCATCTTTACGCCACTTTCTCCGCGAACGGAGGCCTCTTTCTCTCCGGATATTTCCAAAATATCCCGTACTCCCTTGATAATCGTTTTCGGTCTGATGCCGTTTGCCTCATTATAGGCCTGTTGCTTGGCACGACGTCGCTCGGTCTCCGTAATGGCGGCATGCATGGCAGCTGTTTCCTGGTCGGCATACATGATAACCAGCCCTTCGGCATTTCGGGCGGCACGACCAATGGTCTGAATCAAGGACGTTTCACTGCGCAGGAAGCCCTCCTTATCCGCGTCCAGTATTGCCACAAGGGATACCTCCGGCAGATCCAAGCCTTCACGCAGCAGATTAATGCCAACCAAAACATCAAACTCGCCTAGGCGCAGATCCCTTATGATTTCCATACGTTCTATCGTTCCGATATCCGAATGCATGTAGCGAACACGAATCCCAACTCCGGTCAGGTAGGCAGTAAGGTCTTCTGCCATTTTCTTCGTTAATGTAGTAACCAATACCCGTTCGTTCTTAGCAGTGCGGAGGTTGATTTCTCCTATCAGGTCATCAATCTGCCCCTCAATGGGCCGAACCGAAATAAGGGGATCCAATAAACCGGTGGGCCGAATCACCTGCTCGGCAATTTGAGAAGAACGACTGCGCTCGTATTCCCCAGGCGTTGCCGAAACATAGCAAACCTGATGAATACGCTCTGTAAATTCATCAAAGGTCAGCGGGCGGTTATCAAATGCCGAGGGAAGGCGAAATCCGTAGGTGACCAAACTCTCTTTGCGTGCCCGGTCACCGGCATACATAGCCCTGACCTGCGGAAGCGTTACATGACTTTCATCAATAAACATGACAAAATCTTCCGGGAAATAATCCAGCAGGGTCATGGGAGGCGACCCCGGCTCACGTCCGGATATTACCCGGCTATAGTTTTCAATCCCGGTGCAGTAACCCAGTTCCTTCATCATTTCAATGTCATACATGGTTCGCTGATGAATGCGCTGAGCCTCCAGCAGCTTGTGCTCACCTTCAAACAGCCGGACCTGTTCCTGCATCTCACTGCCAATTTCTGCAATGGCACGCTCCATTTTTTCTGCCGTGGTAACATAGTGGCTGGCAGGATAAATGGCCACATGGGAGATTGAATTCACCGCCTGACCGGTTACTGTATTAATTTCACTGATACGGTCAATTTCATCACCGAAAAACTCTACACGCACGGCTTTGCCGTGCGCATAGGCAGGATAGATTTCTACCGTATCCCCCCGGACCCGGAACTTGTTTCGCTCAAAGGCCATGTCGTTTCGCTCATAGCGGATTTCCACCAGCTTGTTCAGCAATTCATCCCGGTCTCTGGTTTGTCCAACACGAAGAGAGATAACCATGTTGGCATAGTCAATGGGGTCACCCAAGCCATAAATACAGCTGACAGAGGCTACAACTATGACATCCCTCCGCTCAAAAAGGCTGGAGGTAGTGCTGTGCCGCAGACGTTCTATTTCATCGTTGATGGAGGAATCCTTCTCTATGTAAGTGTCAGTATGGGCAATATAGGCCTCCGGCTGATAATAATCGTAATATGAAACAAAGTATTCTACGGCGTTATCCGGAAAAAATTCTTTAAACTCTGAACACAGCTGTGCAGCCAGGGTTTTATTGTGTGCCAGAACCAAAGCCGGGCGCTGAAGCTTTTCAATCACCTTTGCCATGGTGTAGGTTTTGCCGGAGCCGGTTACACCCAGAAGAGTTTGTTCCTCAAACCCAAGCTGGAAGCCTTCGACCAAGGTCTCAATTGCCTCTGGCTGATCGCCGGAGGGTTCGTATTCACTTTTGACTTTAAATTCCGCCATGGAACTCCCTTCCTTTATGCCTTCCGCAGCCGGGCAATAGTCGGCTCAATCCTTCAGCATGCCTTCATCTGCTAGGGACAGATAGCTGTCATTTCCCACAATGATGTGGTCATGGAGGGGTATGGAAACCCCGGCCAGAGCTTTTTTCACAGCCATGGTTGCATCAATATCCTCCTTGGAGGGACGAGTCACCCCGCTGGGGTGATTGTGGGCCAGAATTACCCCTACCGCCTTATAGGTCAGCGCATATTCAACGACCTTTCGGATAGGAACCCCGGCACTGCCAACATCTCCTTCCGAAAGCTTTTTCATGGCCAAGACACGATAGTCAGCATTCAAGCAAAGCAAATAGACGGCCTCCTCCTGCTTGGCATAGAAAAAGCTTTTCACATACTGGCCGGCCTTCGCCGTGTTGTTCAGCTGTTCCCCGCTCTCTGTACGGCTTATCATATACCGGCGTGACAGCTCCGGAACCAGATGAATCAGCTGGGCCGCCTTTTTGCCCACGCCGTCCACCTTCAGCAGTTCATCCCGTGGTGCATCAAAAACACCGGCCAGACTTCCAAAGGTGTCCAAAAGCCGATGTGCCAAAGGATTGACATCCCCTCGCCCGTGTACATGGTAAAGCAGCAGTTCCAATACTTCATGGTCCTGAAAGGCATCCAGGCCATGGTCATAGAAGCGCTCCCGCATCCGTTCCCGGTGTCCATCGTGCACACCCATATTCTCTGCTCCTTTCATGCTCAATCCGTTTTTCCCGTGGGTTATTTATCCCCAAACAGCAGCGGCCTCAAAAATCGCCCCGTGTGACTGTGGGGATGCTCTGCCACTTCCTCCGGAGTTCCGGTACAAACTATGGTTCCGCCGGCGCTTCCGCCTTCCGGACCAAGGTCTATGATGTAGTCGCAGCATTTAATTACATCCAGATTATGTTCAATGATTACAACAGTATTCCCGGCGTCCGTCAGCCTCTGCAGAACACCCAGCAGCCGATGTACATCCGCTGTATGCAGGCCCGTGGTAGGTTCATCCAGAACATACAGGGTTCTTCCGGTTGCTCTGCGGCTGAGCTCCGTGGCCAGCTTAACCCGCTGAGCCTCTCCTCCGGACAGGGTGGTTGATGGCTGCCCAAGCTTAATGTAGCTGAGCCCAACATCCATCAGTGTCTGCAGCCGTTCCCGCAGCTTGGGCAGGTTTTCAAAAAAGCCGTAGGCTTCCTCCACCGTCATGTCCAGCACCTGAGAAATATTTTTTCCCTTATATTTTACCTCCAGCGTTTCCCGATTATAACGCTGGCCCTTGCAAACATCACAGGGTACGTAAATATCCGGCAGAAAGTGCATTTCTATTTTTACCAATCCATCTCCGGCGCAAGCCTCGCAGCGGCCTCCCTTAACATTAAAGCTAAACCGTCCGGCGCTGTAGCCCCGGGCCTTGGCATCCTGTGTAGAGGCATAGAGTTCCCGAATATCATTGAACAGGTTGGTATAGGTTGCAGGATTGGATCGGGGACTCCGGCCTATGGGAGACTGGTCAATGGCAATTACCTTGTCCAACTGATGAACACCCTCTACAGATTCACAACGTCCCGGCTTAATCTTTGCCCTGTTCAATTCAGAGGCTAAGGTCTTGTAGAGAATTTCATTTACCAGGGAGGACTTGCCGCTTCCGGACACACCCGTTACACAGGTCATAACACCAAGCGGGAAGGCTGCTTCTACCTGCTTAAGGTTGTTTTCACAGGCACCATGAATGGTCAGCCAGCGTCCGTCCCCTTTTCTTCGTGCGGGAGGTATCTCTATTTTTTTTGCTCCGCTGAGATACTGGCCGGTCAAGGATTCCGGGCAGGCCATAATCTGCTCCGGACTGCCGCTGGCCACCACATGGCCGCCATGAAGTCCGGCCCCCGGTCCAATATCCACAACATAATCCGCTGCACGTATGGTATCCTCATCATGCTCAACCACAACAACCGTGTTGCCCTGGTCTCTCAGGTTTTTCAGGGTTCCCAGCAGCTTTTCATTGTCCCTTTGGTGCAGGCCAATGGACGGTTCATCTAAAATGTAGAGAACCCCTATCAGGGCTGAGCCAATCTGGGTTGCCAAACGAATGCGCTGGGCCTCTCCTCCGGACAGGGTTCCTGCCTGTCGGCTAAGGTTAAGGTATCCTAGCCCGACATCATTCAAAAACATCAGGCGGGAACGGATTTCCTTTAAAATCTGATGGGCAATTACCTCCTGCTGGCCTTCAAAGCGAAGTCCTTCTATAAAGGGCAGGGCATCGGTAACAGACAGGTCAGTGAAACGGGCGATATTTAACCCGCCAACGGTGACTGCGAGCACCTCCGGCTTAAGCCGATCGCCGTGACAATGGGGGCAGGGGTGCTCACTCATGTACTGCTCCAGTTCCCATCGCATGGACATGCTTTGGGTTTCCTTATAACGCCGTTCCAGATTATTCACAATACCTTCAAAGGGCTGTGTCAAAGTTCCCTTACCTTTTTCCCGGTCATAGGTCAGATTCAGCTTTTCTCCCTTGGTGCCGTAGAGAATAATATCCAGCACTCCGTCCGGAAGATTCCTCACTGGGGTTGTCAGCTTAAACTTGTACTTTTTAGCCAGCGCTTCAAAATACATTTTTGCTATGCTGTCATCCTTCACGCTGCCCCATCCGCTGGCAGAAATTGCTCCCTCCATAATGGACATGCCCTTGTTGGGAATGATAATGTCCGGATCCACCTGTAAAATGGAGCCAAGGCCGGTACAATGGGGGCAGGACCCGTAGGGGGCATTGAAGGAAAACATGCGGGGCGACAATTCTTCAATGGAAATGCCGCAATCCTCACAGGCATAGTTTTGAGAGAATAGCAACTCTCTTCCTTCACTGACTAAATCCGCCACAACTAAGCCGCCGGATAAGGCAGAGGCCGTTTCAACAGAGTCCGTCAGTCGCCGTTGCATGTCCGGACGGACTACCAGACGGTCCACAACAACCTCAATGCTGTGCTTTTTGTTTTTATCCAGTTCAATGTCTTCACTTAAATCATAGAGGCTGCCATCTACCCTTACACGAACATAGCCACTTTTTCTAGCATCGGAAAAAACATTTTTATGCTCGCCCTTTCTTGCCCGTACTACCGGGGCCAGAATCTGCAGACGGGTTCCCTCCGGCAAAGCACTGACCTGGTCTACAATCTGGTCAACGGTCTGCTGGCGGATTTCTTTTCCGCATTTAGGGCAGTGCGGCGTACCCACACGAGCCCAAAGCAAGCGCAAATAGTCATAAATCTCCGTTACCGTTCCTACGGTAGAACGGGGGTTGCGGCTGGTGGTTTTTTGGTCAATGGCAATAGCAGGAGACAACCCCTCAATTAAATCCACATCCGGTTTTTCCATCTGCCCCAGAAACTGCCTGGCATAGCTGGATAAGGATTCCACATAGCGTCTCTGCCCCTCAGCATAGATTGTGTCAAAGGCCAGGGAGGACTTCCCGCTGCCAGATAGGCCGGTAAACACCACCAGCTTCTCCCGTGGAATTTCTACGTCAATATTCTTTAAGTTGTGCGCCCTGGCACCTTTTACCAAAATACTGTCTCGCATGACCTTCTCCTTCTGTACTGTCATTTGATATCTTCTTATTATATCCCACTTTCACCCTAAAAAAAAAAAAAAAAGAAAGGTAAATCTTCCCTTGCCATTTGCCTGGC
>JAKSQI010000039.1 GCA_024404215.1 Oscillospiraceae bacterium | reverse complement strand
GGCCAAGCTCCGCATTCATGTAAGCAGACTCCAGATTGGGGGCTACAACAATTTCCGAAGGATAAAAGCCCAGCTCGCGGCACTGCCGCATGGCTCTTTCCCGGGTTTCTGCAACGGGCTCCCGTCCGGCAGCCGCTTTGATAAAGGGTCGGCTTTTGAAGGCCGCTACCGTTGCATCCGGGGTATTCAGGGGGTCCTCCGGGGAAACCAGCAGCACCAGAGGGGTATTGAGAATACGCCGGCTTTTTACGCCGGACTCCTTGGGTGCAAACTCCCTGTAAGTAATAATCAAGTCCAGCTCGCCATTTTGGAACTGTGCCAACAGCTCATGCTGGGGCAGCTTCACACCGGAAAAACGGAGGTCTTCCTCTTTTTGTCTGGCCTGTTTGAGGGCCTCACCAATCCCGGTTGAAATATCCAGCATTTCCAAATACCCCAGACGAATATGCTTCTGAAGGTCATAATAATACTCGGATATTTCCGCAGTTACCCGCTCAAACTCCTGGCTACAGCGGTGGAATAAGTCCCGATAGGCCTCTCCTGCCTTAGTCAAGCGAACATAATGGCGGGTTCGCACAAAAAGCCGGAAGCCAAGCTCTTCCTCCAGCCGGGCAATATACTTGCTGACGGCCTGCTGGGTCATATACATGTCCTGGGCCGTTTTTGTAAAGCTCAGATTATCCGCCAGAGTCAGAAAACACTTGATTGACACTTCGTTCATCTAAACTTCACCCATCCTTTCTGCTGCCCTTGCCGGGTCATAATGGGAAGCGGACCTTCTGAGATCAGGAGGTCCGCCTTGAATCGTTACTGAGCCAGGTTCTTATTGTTCCGGCTGGCAGCCAGACCGATAAACATAACAATCAGTCCAACAGCAACGCCGGGGAATACAGGTGCCAAGGGGAAGGTAATGACCTTCAGAATCTTCAGAATGCCATACACCAGAGCAATCAGACAGCCTGCAACAACAGAAATCATAGTCCATTTTGGCTCTACCTTGCCCTTTGCCCAAATCAGGAAGCACAAAGGAGCAAATACGGTGCAGCCGCGGAGTGCCATGGACAGGAAAGCAAAGTCCTGAATGGTATCCGAAGGCAGAGCGCAGGTAATGACGGTTGCCAGAACCAAGGTGCCGATAATCAGCACATTGCTGACAAAGCCATACTTTTTCGTATCAGCCGGGGTCTCACCCTTGTTGATAAGGTCACGGTTGATAACCGTGGCAATACCCAGAGCCAGACCGGCACCGGTACCAACAGAAGCGATAAACAAAGCACCCAGCATGATGCCGCCGATGAGCTTGGGAATACCGGAATATTCCAGAATGAAGCTGGTCAGAGCTGCCTTAGCCAAAGGAGCGCTGTTAGCAGCAGCTGTAGCAGGATCTACCACACTTCTCATGTAAAGACCAACCAAAATACCGAAAATACCGATAATGGGGATAAGAATGGTGGATACAATGGCGGCTATCCGTCCATCCTTATCGCTCTTGGCAGTCAAAACAGCCTGGGCATAGGTCTGAGTGGTCAAAACACCCAGCAACAGAGACAGACCGGAACCGGCATCCTGCCAGAATCCGCGGCCAAAGAGGCTCCACATATTGCGGTTGATAACAGTACCATCGGTGCTCTGAATGACCAAGCCATTGACCATGTCCACAAAAGCTCCAACGCCACCAACCTTGTTCAAGACGATAACGCCGCAGATAACCATGGTAGCATAGAGCAGACAGGTTTTCAGAATGCCTACAATACCTGCACCCTTGGTGCCACCGAAAATAACATAGAGAATCATGAATATGGCAGCAATGACAAAGGTCATGGCTGCGCCCATTTTGGGGAACACAACCACAATAACAGCGGAGGCTGCAATGAGCTGGGACCAAATGTTGATAAAGGTACCAACAGAATTCAAAACCGTGGCTGCCATACCAACATTCTTGCCGTACTCCTTGCGAACCATACCAACCAACGTGGGAACCCCCTGAGCACGCAGGGGCTTGGTATATACCAAAGCCAAAATCAGACAGCCAAGGCCGCCGCCCAAAGTGAACCACCAGGCTGTTGCGCCGTAGTTAAAAGCCAGCTGAGCAGTACCGACGGTGGAGGTACCACCAACTAAGGTGCCCATAATCAGGCCGGCAGCAACGCCCCAGCCGATTTTACCGCCGCTTTTTTTACCGCGCATGCCGGTAAAAATGGAAAGGCCTACGATTGCGCCAATGGCAAGCACCAGGCCTACAATCAGCATTGCATCCATCTTATTCCATGCATCCAATCTGCTCAGGGATAATGAGCTCAGCATCGGTAGCAGCTACGACTTCCTCTACCGTTACGCCGGGGGCAACTTCCTGCAGAACCAGACCTTCGGGGGTAACGTGCAGCAGAGCCAGGTTAGTGATGATGTAGTCAACCTCGTGATAAGCGGTCAGGGGCAGAGAGCACTTCTTCAGAATCTTGGAGTTGCCGTACTTGTCGGTGTGCTCCATCATAATCAGAACCTTCTCAGCACCGGACACCAGGTCCATGGCGCCGCCCATACCGGCACAGGTCTTACCGGGAACCATCCAGTTAGCCAGGTTACCTTCCTGGTCAACCTCATAAGCACCCAGAACAGTAGCCTGAACATGGCCGCCGCGAATCAGGCCGAAGGAATCAAAGCTGGAGAAGCAGGCAGCACCAACGCGCAGGTTGGAAACACCGCCGGAAGCATCAACAACATCGATATCGCCGTCGGGATTGGCTTCAGCCAGACCCAGAACGCCGTTCTCGGACTCAATCCAAATGTCAATGCCCTCAGGCAGGTAGTTAAGGCACATAGTGGGCATACCAATGCCCAGATTTACAACGTCGCCATCCTGGAAGAACTTAGCCGTTCTCTTGGCGATAAATTCTCTGATTTCCTGTTTAGTCATAGCCATTAGTTTCTGTCCTCCGCATTTGCCTGAACAATCATGTCAACAACACAGCTGGGGGTAACGATAACGTCAGGATCCAGCTCGCCGACCTCTACAATTTCCTCAGCCTCAACAATAACAAAATCAGCAGCAGTAGCCATGATGGGGTTAAAGTTGCGGGCGGTTCTGTGATATACAACGTTGCCGATGCGGTCAGCCTTGTAAGCATGGATGATGGCAACATCAGCGTGGAGAGGCAGCTCCAGAATGTAGCGCTTGCCGTTTACAGGGTCAGCATCAGTAACGAACTTGTATTCGCCCTTAGCATCGTCCCACTCAACAACCTGCTTGCCCTCCTGCATGGGGGTGCCCAGACCAGTGGGGGTCAGCACGCCGCCGATACCGGCGCCGCCGGCACGCATACGCTCGCAGAGAGTACCTTGGGGAACAAAGGTAACGTTAATTTCACCGTTTACAACCTTTTCAACGGTTTCAACATTGTTACCGATGTGAGAGCAGGTGATGTGCTTGATAGCGCCGGCATGAACCAGCTTACCAATGCCCTTGCCCTTAACACTGGTATTGTTGGAAATGATGTTCAGGTCCTTGATACCGCGGTTCAGAATGTTCTGAATCAGGGTCTGGGGAACACCGCAGTTTACAAAGCCGGGAACCATGATGGTCATGCCGTCATGCAGCTTTTCCATGGCCTGATCAATAGTAACTACTTTATCCTTCATGTCACGAATCCTTTCTTTAAAAATCACCGGTCAGAGATAGCAGCTGACCGGTGATTCGTTCCTTTTGGTTTGTCAGCGGACGGTTTGATTAACCTTCGTCCCGCAGGCAGTTGCGGGTGATGCCCAGAATCTCGCGGGCTTCATCAGCAGTGGCAATCTCACGGCCGGCCAGCTTAGCCAGTTCAACAGCGCGCTCTACCAGCATCAGGTTGGTAGCAATAATCTTGTTGCCCTCGGCATCCTTGCCGTACATAACGTTGTCTTCCAGACCAACGCGCAGACCATCGCAGCCCAGAGCCAGGCCGGCCAGCATCATGGGCATGTGAGCCTTGCCGATACCGGAAACGGACCAGGTAGCACCCTCAGGCAGCTTGCCAACCATGAAAGCCAGGTTCTCAGCAGTGCCGGGCATGGAGCCGCCAACACCCATGATGAACTGGATGTGGGGGGGCTTGGGAATGCCGTGCTTGTTAACATAGTACATAACGCTGTCAATGTGGCCGGTATCGAATACTTCGAATTCGGGCTTAACATCGCACTTAACAACCTCCTGAGCCAGCAGGTTCAGGAAGCGGGGGCTGTTCTCAAAGATGTAGCTGTTGGCCCAGTTCAGGGTGTTGGGGTCGAAGGAGCACATTTCGGGCTTCAGAGCGGCCAGGTGCTGCAGACGCTTAACATCCTCATACTCACCGCCGGAAGTGGTCAGGTTGATAACAACGTCAACGCCGGCTTCCTTGCAGTACTTACGGCACAGTTCAACGGTCTCGGTGAACTTCTGCAGGCTCATGGACTTGTAGCCAATCTGCATTTCGCCGTTTACTTCCTTGTCCTCTCGAACATGGATGTGAACAACGGAAGCACCAGCCTTAGCTACTTCAACAACCTGCTGAGCAATCTCTTCGGGGGTGTAGGGAACAGTGGGAGCCTGAGCCTTCTTGGTACCGGCGCCGCACATGCAGCACTGGATAATAATCTTGTTGCTCTTGGACATGGGTTTATACTTCCTTTCAAATAATAGTTATAGTTGGGATATGACAGTCTTACGCGGACAGCGCGTATCCGCACTGCCCGCCCGGACAAATAAGAACGCCCTTATACGGGGTCGTCCATGAACTTCTTGGTTACAGCAAAAATTTCAAACAGCTGCTTATCGCGCTTGGCCTTAACCTCTTCAATGTCACGGCCGGTGTAGTCATAGAAGCCCTTACCGGTCTTGATGCCCAGCTCGTTAGCGTCAACCTTCTCCTGCAGAATGCTGGGGATGGTATCCCACTGAGGAGCTGCATAGCTCTTGTTTTTGAAGTTGTTGTAGGTCATGTCTACGCCGCCGAAGTCAATACGCTTGCAGATACCCAGAACACAGGCTCTGGGAACGAAGGAAGCCTGGCAGGCCAGGTCAATAGCCTCGGCATCGCAGTAACCATTGCTAATCAGGTAGAATACTTCCTGATTCAGGCACTGCTGCAGACGGTTGGCGATATAGCCGCGGATAAACTTCTTCATCAGAACAGGGGTCTTGCCGCACTTCTTCAGCAGAGCAACGGCAACATCTGCCAGTTCCTGGGGAGCCTGTTCACTCTTTACAACCTCAACCAGGGGAATAACATGGGGAGGTGCATACCAGTGGCAGATAATGAGCTGAGGCAGCAGCTGCTCGGGAACAATTTCAAAAATGTTCAGAGCAGAGGTGTTGGAAGCAATGATGGTGTCAGCAGGAACGCATGCAGCCAGCTTGGCATACAGTTCTTCCTTGGCATCCTTTTTCTCTACGATGGTTTCCTGAATCATGTCGGCGCCTTCAACGGCCTCTTCGACAGTCAGCTTGAAGCTGATGCGGTTCAGGATGACATCCTTGGGCTCGGCCAGCAGGCCTTCGCCTTCGAAAGTATCCAGCTGGGCCTTCAAAGAGGTGAGAGCCTTCTCGCGGGTGCTCTCACTGCGGGTCCACATGGTTACTTCACAGCCGCCCATTGCATAAACCTGGGCAATACCGGGGCCCATGGTGCCGGCACCCAGAACGGCAATCTTTTTGATATCGTTCAGTGTTTTCATGATTTAAGTCCCTCTTCATTTTTCCGCGGGGCGGCTGTGCCGCCCCGCAGGTATAGTGCTTTTATAAATGGAAGATTAGAAGCTGCCCTCTTCCCAGGCGCACAGACGAACCATACCGCCGTCAGCTGCTTCGCAGCGGAAGGGGAAGGCGCTGATGATCATTCTCTTACCCTTAACCAGGTCAATGTCACCGCCGGCGTTCTCAACAGTCATAACACCATGCTGAGCGAACAGTCTGTGGCAGGGCTCGTAGTCGGGATAGTCAACATCGATGTCACGGCCGGTAGCCAGCTTGTAGTTCTTGGCCAGCCAGGGCATCTGTTCAACAGCGGGGCAGTGCCATACAACGGAGTCAGTAGCACCCCAGGTACCGGAAATGCCCTTGATCTTTTTCTCGAACATCAGCCACTTGCAAACATCGGGGCCGAGGCCGGGATAGTAGTTGTAGTACTTATCGTTGTTCTTTCTCCAGAAGCGATGGAAGCCGGTGTCGATTACAACCCAGTCATTGGGACGAATCTCCAGACCGTCCTTCTCGCAGGCAGCCTGAACTTCTTCGGGAGTGATGATGTGCCAGATGGGGCCCTTCTGAACGCCGGGGATTTCAGCGTACTTGCCCATGCGGGCAGGATCGCCTTCGGCAGCGTTGAAAGCTTCCTGGAACTCATCATACAGATAGGTCATGTCGATGATAACACCGGTGCCGATGCAGTGCTCAAGGCGGAGCTCAGCCAGGGTGTAACCATAACGCTCACGGTCAACCTCTTCCTCATGCAGGGTGTGGTTGGGAGCATCCATGTGGGTAGCAGCGTGCAGAGTACCGGTGTAGGTGCAGGTACGCTTGTGGAAGCGCTCCAGATACTGACCACGGGGGAAGTTCAGGTCAGAACGGGCACCGGGGAAAGGCCACAGGGGGGTGTCCCAGCCCCAGGGGAGGCTCAGGTCCCAGATCTTGGTCATTTTTTCAGTTTCGAGATACAGCTCTTCTTTTCTGAGAGGCATGTATGCCATAATGGTATCCTCCTTAAAATTTAGTTGGTTTTCATACCTGGTTTGATTGTAAACCTTAGAATTATTCCAATGTCAATATTATTTCTTACTTTTTCTTGTTTTTTTCACTTTTTCCTGTATACTCAAGGATAAGAAAGTCATACAGGCAGGAGGTTTCTGAAGCCATGCTTTACAAAATCGGAGATGTTGCCAAAATTCTCGGCATATCCACAGACCTGGTTCGCTACTATGAAAAAAAGGGTGTTGTTGCTCCCGAAAAGGGGCAGAACAACAACTACCGCTATTATGACACCTGGGACATTAACTTTCTCATAGACTGCCTTTGGTACAAGAATTTTGGTTTTTCCATTGACAGCATTGCCGATATTGAATCCAACAGCACTTATGAATCCTTGGATGACTGTTTAAGCCGGAAGGCAGCAGAAATTGAAGAAACAGCCCGGCACTATCAGCTGCTCCACGAACGTCTGCTGCGCCAGCAGGAAACCATGAAAACCGTTGAGGGGCTGCTGGGCCGCTGTGAGATTACCATGGGGCCGGATTTCATCTACTATCTTAACCGCCACAATTTTGAATATGAGAGCGACTCCACCCTCCAGACCATCAGCCGCCGCTGGCTGAAATACATGCCATTTTCCACCCGCTACTTTGAGTGTCCTTCGGACCACACCTCCGGAGCCAACGACCGTTACAGCTGGGGCTTCTCGCTGGACAGGCACTATGTGGAGGCCTTTGACGTGAAATACAAGGCCCCGGTGGTCCATGTAGAATCCCGTCTCTGTATCCATTCCGCCTTTAAAAGCTCCGGCAAAAACGCCTTCTCCCCTTCCCGGCTGGATTACATGTATAAGTATGCCAGACAGAACAATCTAAAACCCGCCGGCAACGCCTTTGGTCATCTGGTCTGCAGCGTGCTGGATAACAATCGCCTTACGGGCTTTTTTGAAGCCTGGCTTCCCATTGAAGAGCAATAAAAAAATCCGCCTTCGGGCGGATTTTTTTATTATCACTCTTCGCAGCCACAGCCACAGGATTCTTCAGCGGGTGCTTCCTCGCAGCAGCCGCACTCACAAGCCTCCTCGGCAGGGGCCTCCTCGCAGCAGCCGCACTCGCAGGCTTCCTCGGCAGGGGCCTCCTCGCAGCAAGTGCACTCACAGGTCTCTTCGGCAGGCGTCTCTTCGCAGCAGCCTTTACCGGAGGACAGGTCAATGATGATGCCCTTTTCTTCCTCATCGTCATCGTCGTAGTCTTCATCGGTCCACTCATACTTGGTGTCAACCAGGAACTTGCCGTCATCGGTTTTGGAGATGTGGACACCGGTTGCGCCTCCGGTGGTCATTTTAATATCGCGGGAATCATCATCCTTAGCCCACTTGGTCAGTCCATAAACCACGCCGGCAGCAGCAGCGGCACCGGTTACAGCAGCCAAACCCAAAGTAGCCTTTACAATCTTTCCAATAACGCTTTTTGCCATAACAGCTTCCTCCTATGTCATATTTCGCCCGAAGGTTATATTATGTTACGAATTATACTACTATTTTTCTTCTCCCGCAAGCCATTTCAGCAAACAGGCAAAGAAAGGAAGGGGGCGGACATGCAGTCCGCCCCCCCAAAAGACATAAAGCAGTCTTACTTCTTGATCATTACGGTGATCATCTCAGCACACTCAACGCCGGTGTTCTTGCAGGCGCGCTGGGTGCCGGGGCCAAAGTGCAGGCTGTCGCCGGCATGCAGAACATATTCCTTGCCGTCGTCGCCCATGGTTACGGTCATCTCGCCCTTCTGGACATAATAAACCATCTCAAACTTGGCAGGAGCCATGTTGGCACCGCCGCCGGGCAGGAAGTGGCTCAGGCCCATAACGATGGTACCATCGTTAACATCATCAGGGTTGTGCAGACGGGTGGTCAGGCACTCGAAATGGCCGGGAGCCTCATACTTGGTAGCTTCGGTCTTCAGGGTTACTTTGTAGCTCATTTCAATATCCTCCAATTTTAAAAAATCATTCAAATGACAAAGGGACAGGAATTGTCCTCGTAAAATAATACTCTTCCTTGCAAAAAAAGGCAAGGGCTAGGCCAAAAATTATCTTTGATGTGTTTGCTCGCCCCAATCCAGTCTGCCCCCCAGCAGACGCTGGTACTCCTCTGGGGTATTCATATTGGCAAATGCCCTTTCATCCCAGATTTCTTCCTTTTCCCCTGGCCGAAGAATGCGGGTTGGGTGCCGCTGAAAGAGCCCACTCATGCGTAATTGGCCGGTCTGCAGCAGTTCCTCAAGGGTCGGAAGCACCTGTACCCGGTAGAAGCCGAAGAGGGGTTCTGTCCGCCCATCCGGCTTGGCAGCAACACAGATATCGTATTCCTCCGTACAGAGGGACTGAATCCGCAGAGCCAGCTCCGGGCTGGAAAAGGGCAAATCGGCAGCGGCCACAAATACGCCATCCCCCCGACAGCTTTTTAATGCAGCGTGAAGGCCGGCCAAAGGGCCGCAGCCCGGGTACAAATCCTTGATATGCGGTATGGGTAGCTCCGGATACTGGTTTTCCTCCCTTACGCTGACGGATACACAGTCAAAGCAGCCAGAAAAACGTTCCACCGCCCGCTGAAGTACTGTTTTTCCGTTCTGATCAAGCAACAGCTTATCCGTTCCCATGCGGCTGCTTCTGCCGCCGGCCAGCAGGACACATTCTGTCATTGCCTCAGCCCCCTTTCTTCTTTATCATAGCACAGCTGCCTTCCGGAGGGAATGCTTTTTCTCGGCCCTTCGGTTGACTTTCCCCCTTTTCTGTACTATAGTTACTCTGTTATGGGACTTTACTATAAATCACAGGAGGTTTATTGAAATGAAAGATGTATATCTCGTAAGCTGCTGCAGAACCGCTATCGGCGCTTTCGGCGGCAGCCTGAAGGACACCCCCGCTGCTCAGCTGGGTTCCATTGTTGCCAAGGCCGCTTTGGAGCGTGCCGGTCTGTCCGCTGACAAGCTGGACGAGGTTATGTTTGGCTGCGTTCTGACTGCCGCTCAGGGCCAGAATGTTGCCCGTCAGGTAGCTATTGGTGCCGGCATTCCCATTGAGGTTCCTGCCTACACCATCGGCATGGTATGTGGCTCCGGCATGAAGGCCGTTATTGAAGGTGGCCGCGCCATCAAGTCCGGTGACGCCGAAGTCATTCTGGCCGGCGGTACCGAAAACATGTCCGCCGCTCCCTATGCCATGCCCGCCGCCCGCTGGGGTGCCCGCATGAACAACACCAAGATGGTTGATACCATGGTTAACGATGGTCTGTGGGAAGCCTTCAACAACTACCACATGGGCATCACTGCCGAAAACGTCTGCGACCAGTGGGGCATCACCCGTGAAGAGCTGGATGCTTTTGCTCTGTCCAGCCAGACCAAGACCGAGGCTGCCATGAAGGCCGGCAAGTTCAAGGACGAAATCGTTCCTGTTCCTGTTAAGGTTAAAAAGCAGATGGTAGACTTTGATACCGACGAATTCCCCCGCGCAGGCACCACTGCTGAGGCTCTTGCCAAGCTGAGACCTGCTTTCAAGAACGACGGCACCGGCCGTGTTACCGCCGGTAACTCCTCCGGTGTTAACGATGGTGCTGCCGCAATCGTTTTGGCTTCCGGTGAAGCTGTTGAGAAGTATGGCCTGAAGCCTCTGGCCAAGCTGGTCAGCTGGGGTCAGGGCGGTGTTGATCCCACCATCATGGGTGTTGGCCCGGTTGCTGCTACCCGCAACGCCATGGATAAGTGCGGTCTGACCGTTGCTGATATGGACCTGATTGAGGCCAACGAAGCCTTCGCTGCTCAGTCCATTGCCGTAGCCCGTGATTTGGGCTTTGACATGGCCAAGGTTAACGTTAACGGCGGTGCCATTTCTCTCGGCCATCCCGTTGGCTGCTCCGGCGCCCGCATCATCGTTACCCTCATCCACGAGATGCTCAAGCGTGACGATGCCAAGCGCGGCCTGGCTACTCTCTGCATCGGCGGCGGCATGGGTGTTGCTACCGTTTGGGAGAAGTGCTGATTCTTCCTTACTAAATCATTCGTTCCCTGCGGGTTCCTCCTGCAGGGAACTTTTTCTTGTCCCACATGCAAAGAAGGGAGGTCTGCCTGTTGGCAGTCCTCCCTGTGTTTTTTAAAATTCCGGCTTGGTTTCCCGGCGGAAGAGGCCGTCAATGGTCTCCCGGATATCCGCCATCTCATAGAGACTGGCATAGACCGCCCGGCAGATTGGCAGTTCAACCCCCACCCGGTCCCCCAGCTCCACTATGGCCTTTGCTGTATAGCAGCCCTCAGCCAGGTCAGTGAAGGGGGTTCCCTTTACCAGTGCTTCTCCGTAGCGGCGATTATGACTGTGGGGAGAAAATACCGTCGCCTCATAGTCCCCCAAATGGCAGAGGCCGTAGGCCGAGAGCTCGCTTCCCCCCAGCGCCGCAATCAACCGCGCTATTTCATGCGCCCCTCGGGCCATCAAAGCTCCCTTCAGAGAGGTCAGCCCCAGACCGTCCAGAACACCGGCAGCAATACCAATCACGTTTTTAGCCGCTGCACCGATTTCATTGCCGACGAGGTCACTGCCCAGGTAAAAGCGAATCAGCCCACCGGAGAGCTTTTCCACCAGTTCTGCCTTCAGCTTCTCATCGTCACTGTCAATAACCATGCAATTGGGAATCCCGGCT
>JAKSQI010000038.1 GCA_024404215.1 Oscillospiraceae bacterium | reverse complement strand
GGATGGCCATATCGTCATCTGTGATGTTGGCGCCGGTGATGCCCGTAGTGAAATGTACAACAATTCCGGTGAGGTTGAGGAAAAGCATAATTTTGGTACCAACGGTCAGCATATGACTGTCGGCGGCCAGCTGGCAGATGGCAGTGATGCCACCAACCCCATGACCATTGGCCTTCTTATGGCTGCCGGACGCATGCGCTTTACCGATCCTTCCATTTCCTGCCGTGTGCACGACAATACCCCGGATACTATTTGGACTTTGGCTATTGAATGCAGCAAAATTAACGGCGGTGTTCCGACCCTTGAAAACGATAAGGTTATTATCAACGCTCTGATGCGCCGTGGTATTTCTGAGGTCGATGCCCGCAATTACTGCATTGTCGGTTGTGTAGAGCCCACGGTAGGTGGCCTTGAGTATGCGGCCTGTGGTGGTAACGGTAAGGAAAGCTTTTTTAATATGGTAGGCTGCATTATCGGTGCTATTCACAACGGCTGCAACCCGGCAACCGGCTACGACAAAGGCCCCAAGACCGGCTACCTGTATGATTACAAGACTTTTGAAGAGTTCCAGGCGGCCTATGTGACCAATCTAAAGTATTATCTGGGCTACCAGGCTTCTTTGGAAAATCTATATGAATTTATGTATGGAAACTATTATACTCCTGTTGCCTGCTCTGCTACCATGGAAGGCTGCATGGAGTCAGGCAAGGATGTCATGTTTGGCGGCGCCAAGTATAACTCGGTCGGCCTTACCGGCTGTGGTATCGGCAATGTTGCAGACTGCCTGGCCACTATTAAGAAGTTTTGCTTTGATGAGAAATCTGTCAGCACCAGAGAGATGTATGATGCATTGTGTGCCAACTGGGTGGGCTATGAGAATCTGCGCCAGCGCATCATTACTGAGTGCCCCCATTACGGCAATAACGACGATTATGTAGATGAGCTTTGTGTATGGGCCATGAACCAGTTCTGTGATACCATGACCTCCATGCGTAACCATCGTGCCGCTTTTGCCCCCAGCACCTTCACCATGACCGTTCATGTTGACTTTGGTAAGAGAACCGCTGCCACTCCGGATGGCCGTGCCTTTGGTGATCCCCTGTGCGATGCCATTTCTTCTCGACAGGGCTTTGATACCAATGGTCCCACTGCCTATCTCTGCAGTGCTGCAAAGCTGCCCCATTATAAAATCAGCAATGGTGACCAGCTGAATATCCGTTTCTCCCCCTCTTCGGTGGCCGGTGAAGACGGCAACATCAAGCTGCGCCAGATGATTGAAACCTATTTTGATTTGGGCGGTATGCAGGTTCAATTCAATGTAGTATCCACCGACATGCTCCACGATGCCCAGGACAATCCGGATGCCTATGAAAACCTGGTTGTTCGCATTGCCGGCTTCTCGGCCTATTTTGTTGAGATGCCCAAGGGCATGCAGGATGACTTTATCTCTAGAACCGAACAGCAGGCATAAGCATCCTTTTATTCTCTGAGTAGAATACCAATGCCCGGAATCTCCTTAAGGGGATTCCGGGCACGTTTTCTGCAAAGAAGTCTGTGGGAAAACGAAATGCGCACAGGTTTACCTGTGCGCATTAAAAGGTCATACGATTAAAGACCAAGGGCAGCGTTTAAATCCTTTTCCAAAGTCTCGGCCTGAGCCAGAATCTCATCCACAGAAGGATAATTCAATTCCTCAGTAATTGCCAAGTCTATGCGGCCGAGAGTGGCATAAATAAACCGGGCATTGCCTTTACGGAACATCCGACGGTATTTTTTCAAATCTTTGGCGAGGTTTTTAACGGCAAAATCGTGGTGCTCCGGCTCATCCATAATTCCAATGTAGCGGGAAACCAACTCTTTGGCTGTCAAATGGCAGACCATGGCTACGGATGAATCCTCCTTGGGGAAGAGTTCTTTTAGAAGGGCTGTCAGCTTTTCACGATGTTCGGCACCATAGGGAAAAGCCCATTCTTCATATTCTTTTGCGTCCCGTTCGCGGGTCTTTTTGTTTTTCCAAGTTAGGAAATTATAATCACCAATGGCCATGGCTTGTCCTCCGATTGCTTTTTTGACAATTATAGCAGTATTCTAATACAATTGCAATCATTCTGAGTGAATTGACGGATTAGCTGCGGTTGTATGCGTCCAAACCATACTCCTCACAGACTTCGGTAATCCATTGGTTGCGAAGATTCAGCTCTTTGTCGTCCGGGTCGCAGAAAAGCCAACCATCAAAGCAATACAGACCCTGCTTGGTGTAGGTATCAATGGTTTTGCGGGCAATATCCTTGAAATGCTCTTCTGTGCATTTCAAATCTGTGAGCTCGCCGGTCAAATCAAAACCACCGCAGATTACCAGCTTGTTACCGTATTTTTTCTGGATAGCGACCAGGTCATTGCTTAACTGGGCGGGATCCCAGTAGGTGACACCCATTTCCATCCAGTCATCCAGGAACATGGTACAATTACCGCAACAGTGCATAGCGACCGGAATATCCCTTTCTTTTGCAAAGGCAATCAGCGCTTCATAAGCGGGACGGAAAATGGCACGATACTGCTCCAGAGACATGAAGGGTGCTTTCCAGGTAGCTAAATCATCGGTAATTTGGAGGAAATCGGGCTTATAAAGGTCAATGATGTTTCCAACAACGGTGCAGTAAAAATCAGACATATAATCTACGAGAGCCCGCATTTCTTCCGGATCCTCATACATGGCACATAGTCCTTCTTCAAAGCCCATGAAGGACATTATCTGCTGGAAATAGCCAAGATGCGTCATAAGACCAAGGGCAGTCTGTTCACGATCGATGCCCATATCTGCCAGCTGGGCCAGGTCCTTCTCTGCTACGGCCTTCCAGTCAACATTAGATATGTCGGGAGCTTTGATTACTTCACGCCAGTCAGCCAAATCCTTCAAAATAAAGACACCGGGCTCTGGAAGGGGGCTGAAGCCGGTTTCCCGTGTGGTCACATAGGGGACACCCCAAATATCGACCAAGCCCTTTTCTGTGGGCTTATGGGCCAAAACACTGGTGTTGGTGTTCATGCAGGTCATGGGGTAACGGGCATAGGGATTGGGCATGTAACAATACTGAAGCAAACGGTCAGGTTGAATTCCTTTAGCCATATCCAGATACATTTGCTTGGGCGTGCGCTGTGACATAGTAGTTCCTCCTTGTGGCAAAAACAAAGGTTTTTGCATAATCTTTGACATTTGACATTATAATACGCAGGAAAACAGACGTAAACTTGTATATAATACAAAGATGAGATGGAAAAACTGTGCAATATGACGAAAAAGCCCTGCTACGTGAAAGAGCGTGCTACAGATAGCCGGCCAGAATAAGAAATGTGAAAGGATGGCAGCTTTTTTACTCTTTATTCATTTTTTTTTCACATTCACCAAGTATGATAGGGCCAATCAATATGCAAGTGAGGTAAGCGTGAATGTTTCCTGAACAGGATTCCCAAAGGCTTGACCGCCCAGAGCGGCTTCCAGACCCTGTACCCCCGGAAATGGATAAACCAAATACAGATAAGCCTTCTTACTATGAGGCTTGGCATGTGCCTGCAAGGACAGCTTCGCCGGAGATGCATTCCCCCAATTATCACAGTGCTGCGCAGGGCTTTGAAACAGGACGTATTCCTCCAACAGAAGCAGTAAGACAAAAGACTCGGACCGCCCGAAAGGGGCGGGGAATGCAGTTATTCCGTGTTTTGTGCCTTCTTTTGGCCTGTGGCGTGGTCAGTGCCCTTTGCTCAGCTCTGGTGATAGAGTCTCGTCTGAAAAACGAGACCCAACTGCTCCCAGAGGAAAAGACAGTGGGGACTTTGGTTGAAAAGCCCCAAAGTGCAGGTGTGACGGAGAATGCTGCGGCTCTTCCTTCTGTGGGGTCCTCCATGACAGCAACAGAGATTTATGAACTGGCCTGCCGGCAAAGCGTAGGTATTCAGGTTACATCTACCGGCTTTAATATTTGGGGGCAGGCAGTAATCGGAAGCCCTATTTCCGGTTCCGGCTTCATTGTATCGGAAAACGGATATGTGGTTACCAACTACCATGTCATTGAAAATGCTGCTAAAAACGGTAGATCAGACATTACGGTTCAGTTTTATGACGAGAGTTCTTATCCTGCAACCCTGGTTGGCTATGATTCTGAGGCTGATTTGGCTGTTTTGAAGATTGATGCAGAGGGGCTTTCTGCTGTAACCGTAGGCAGTATGGATGCCTGCCGTGTAGGCAGTCGGGTATATGCCATCGGCAATCCTTTGGGAGAACTGACCTTTACCATGACGGATGGCATGATATGTGCGCTGGACCGGGTTATTACTACCGGTACCTCAGCCTCCATCAATGTTTTTCAAATAAATGCTGCTGTGAATTCCGGCAATTCCGGTGGGCCTGTATATAATGAACGTGGCGAGGTAATCGGTATTGTGGATGCCAAATATGCAGCTGCCGGTGTGGAAGGAATTGGTTTTGCCATACCGTTGGATGATGCTGTGGACATGATTAATGATTTGGTAACCACCGGCCATGTGACCGGGCGGTCCTATCTTGGTGTCAGTGTCCGTACGATAACGGCTTCCGTGGCAGCCTACTATAATCTCCCTCAGGGGGCCTATGTGGATTATGTGGAAGGCGGCAGCTGCGCTGAGAAGTGCGGTCTTATTTCAGGAGACATTATTACCCAGATTGGAAGCTATGATATCAAAAGCTCTGAGGATGTTCGACTGGCGAAATCCTCCTATCGTGCCGGCGATACCGTAACCCTGGAATGGTATCGTAACGGTGAAACCCATACGGCAGAGCTTGTTTTTGATGAGGAACAATAAAAGCCGACAGCATGCTCCCTTCTATCGGTGAAGACAGAAAAAAGCAATCCGAGTTCCCCGGAAAGGAGGATTCGGATTGCTTTTTTCAGATGCTTATCTCTTTGTTGGGGCCTTTTCAGATTGCCCAGCTGGAAAGGTATTCTTTCTGGAGCTCTGTCAGTGTATCAATGGCCAAACCGGAGGCTGCCAGCTTGCGCAGGGCTACCTCGTTATCAATCTCTTCGGGAACGGCGATAACAGCGGTCTGAATGCTGTCTCTGTGGTCAGCAACATACTTAGCAGACAGGGCTTGAATAGCAAAGCTCATATCCATGATTTCAGCAGGGTGGCCATCTCCACTGGCCAGATTAACCAGGCGCCCTTCTGCCAAAACGAAGAGGTGCCTGCCGTCATCCATGGTATAACCCATGATATTCTGGCGCTGTTCAAAGCGTTCAACCGCATGGTCATCCAGCCAGGCAACATCCACCTCAACGTTAAAGTGACCCGCATTGCACATAATGGCGCCGTCCTTCATAAGGGCGAAATGGCGCTGTGTGATAATATCACGGCAACCCGTGCTGGTGACGAAGAGATCACCGATTTTAGCGGCTTCTTCCATAGGCATGACCTTAAAGCCGTCCATCATGGCCTCCAATGCTTTAACCGGGTCTACTTCACAGACAACAACATGGGCACCAAAGCCCTTGGCACGCAGACAGATGCCGCGGCCGCACCAGCCATAGCCTGCTACCACGACGTTCTTGCCTGCTACAATCAGGTTAGTAGTTCGGTTGATGCCGTCCCAGACCGACTGACCGGTTCCATATCGGTTGTCGAAAAGGTATTTACAACGGGCATCATTAACGGTAATCATGGGGAAACGCAGAGAGCCGTCACGGGCCATGGCCTTCAAACGGATGACACCGGTGGTGGTTTCCTCACATCCACCGATAATATTGGGAATCAAGTGGGGCAGCTTCGTGTGAAGCAGATTGACCAAATCGCCACCGTCATCAATGATAATGTTGGGGCCGTATTCCAATACATGGGTCAAATGACTTTCATATTCCTCAGCGGTGGCGGCATGCCATGCATGGACATCCATGCCTCCGGCAGCCAAAGCGGCGGCGACATCGTCCTGCGTAGACAGGGGATTGCAGCCGGTAACGTGCATCTCAGCACCGCCGGCTTCCATAACACGGCAGAGGTAAGCGGTTTTTGCTTCCATATGTACCGAAAGGGCAATCTTCAACCCGGCAAAGGGCTTGGTTTTTTCAAAGTCAGCACGGATACCCCGGAGAAGGGGCATGTTGCGTTCTACCCACTGAATCTTTCTTTCGCCGGAGGGGGCGAGAGTAATATCACGGATTTCACTCATTTTCTGGTACCAATCCTTTCACAGGTCTTTTCTACATGGGCGTAGATTTCGTCCATGTCGATATTCAGCAATTTGCCTTTTTCTGCCAGAACCTTGCCGCCAATAATGACGGTGTCCGTTTCGTATCCGGTAGCCGAATAGCACAGAGAGGCAATAGGATCGTTAACCGGACGCATATTGGGCCGATCCAGGTCCATGATAACCAAATCGGCCTTGGCCCCTACCCGGATTTCACCGGTATTGTCCAGACCCAAAGCTCGGGCGCCGTTTACCGTGGCAATTCGGAAGGCTTCCTGGGCGGTAACAGCCAGGGGGTCGTGCTCGTTAGCCTTGTGAATTAAGGTCAGACAAGCCAAATCCCGGAACATGTTTAAGGCATTATTGGAAGAGGAACCATCCGTTCCCAAAGCCACATTTACGCCGGCTTTCAACATTTTTGTGATGGGGGCAAACCCGTTTGCCAGCTTCATGTTGCTGATTGGGTTGGTAGCAACCGAGCTCCCGCGTGCCTTGAGAAGCGCAATATCCTCCTCCGTTGCATAAACGCAATGGGCAATGACGGTCTTGTCTGTCAAAAGGCCGCAACGGTCTGCCAGTTCAATGGGAGTACAGCCATACTGTTCACGGACTGAGGTCATTTCGCTTTCCGATTCGGACAGATGAATAGAGATACCGATGCCAAGCTCCTGGGCAACCTCACCCGCTTGCTTCAGATAATCTGCTGTGCAGGAATAGGGGGCATGAGGTCCCATAAGGAAGGAAAGGTTGTCGTATTGCTTCCAGTTGTTGTACAGGGCGCGGGCCTGATCTATGCGAGGATTGGGGCCGTCAACTCCATCGGGCGCACCGGATAGGCCGCGAGACAGTACTCCGCGAATGCCGGTATCCACACAGGCTTGAGCGGCTTCCTCCATAAACATGCCCATGTCATAGTAAGCAGTGGTGCCGGTAAGGAGCATTTCAGCACAGGCCAGCTTGGTTGCCCAGTAGCAATCCTCACCATTAAGCTGATCCTCCATGGGGGCTATACGCCCAAAAAGCCAGTCGCTGAAGGTTAGGTCATCGGCACAGTTACGGAAAACCGTCATGTAAGCATGGCTATGAGCATTGACTAAACCGGGAATCAGCAGACGTCCGCTGCCGTTGATGGTTTTGTCGGCAATAAAGCCATGCGGAGTGCTGTCAATACCAACAATTATGCCATCAGACACGGATACGGTTACAGTTTTGACGCCGTCCGGAAGGGCGGCAAGAATATTCTGGATTTGCAGATTCATGAGGGAACCTCCTCTTGTCTAAATTTCCATTTTATATGATAACCGATGGCGCCTTAAAGCGCAAGACCGGAAGAAAAAAACAAGGATAAGGGGAAATAAAGCTACCATTCAGAGGACGCCTGTGATAGAATAAACAGAGTATATTAGGGGGTTATGTGCCTTTTCCGAAGGGAGCTTTCATATGAAGAAAATACTTGTGCTTGAGGATGAAACCAGTATCCGCAGCTTCGTTGTCATCAACTTGAAGCGGGCGGGGTATGACCCGGTTGAGGCAGGCTCGGGGGCAGAAGCATTTGAACGCCTGAAAGAAAACCCGGATATTCGGGTTGCTCTGCTGGATATAATGCTGCCGGATATTGACGGCTTTGAAGTCTGTCGCCGTATTCGGGCATCAGATTCCAAAATGGGCATTATCATGCTGACTGCCCGCACACAGGAAATGGATAAGGTTACCGGGCTAATGACCGGGGCAGATGACTATGTAACCAAGCCCTTCTCTCCGGCAGAGCTGACTGCCCGCGTGGATGCCCTGTACCGTCGTCTTGGCGGGGAAAGCCAGGAGGATAACAGCCTCTTGGTTCAGGGGCCCTTCCAGTTGAATACGCGCAACCGTACTTTGGAGAAGAACGGTGTGCGCATTAAGCTGACACAGGTAGAATACTCGGTTATTAAAATGTTTATGGACAATCCCGGCAAAGCCCTGTCCCGGGAGGATATTCTGAATACGGTATGGGGCAGGGACTATTTCGGCGAACTGAAAATCGTTGATGTTAATATTCGACGGCTTCGTTTAAAGATTGAGGATGACACGGCAAATCCTACCTACATTACCACGGTTTGGGGCTATGGCTATAAATGGGGCATTTGATTTCAATTTTTAAGCCGGAGAAGACTGGCGGCGTGCTTTTGGGAAAGAAGGGAACCATGCGTTCCCGCTGGATGTTTCGTACGGTTGCAGCTGTATCTGCTGTTCTGATTCTTGCATTGACGCTTTTTACAGTTTTTGTATCTAATTATCACTATTCGCTGGTGAGAGCCCGACTTACCGCCAAGGCAAAAACGGCCCGTGGCATTTTTGCCGGCTATGTCAGTGCTTCCTCAACTGAATTTTATGATACGGCCTACCGCTATACTATTAACTTTGATGAGGATGAAAAAATGGTGCTCCAGGTGGTTGCCACGGATGGATGTGTCATTCTGTCTACCGACGAGTCGGATGCAGGTACCAATCCTGAAACCGGGGATATCGCCAGGGCACTGGAGACGGGGCAGATGGCAAACTATACCGGACGCGATGCCAGCGGTAACCGGATAATTGCTGTGTCTGCACCCATCCAGTACAGCAATGGAGAGCTTGCAGGTATCATCCGCTATGTATCCTCTGCTTCTCAGGTAGACCGGCAGGTGCTGAAGGCTTTCCTGATTGCCTTGGGGGTCGCAGCTCTCATTCTTTTGGTGGTTGTCCTTTTAAACCTGGTCTTTATTCGCTCGGTGATTGAGCCAATCAGCGAAATGACTAAGATGTCCAAACGCATGGCTGCCGGCAGCTACGGCATGCAGATAGAAAAAACCTACGATAATGAAATTGGTGAGATGGTAGCGTCCATCAATGAAATGTCCTTTAAAATTGCTCAGTCCGAGAAAATGCAAACCGAGTTTATTTCCTCTGTTTCTCATGAGCTCCGGACTCCTCTTACAGCCATTACCGGATGGAGCGAAACCTTGTTGTACGATGATACCATGAGCGGGGATGCCCGGAAGGGGCTTTCCATTATTCTGCGTGAGGCCAGACGTCTGACAAAAATGGTGGAGGAGCTGCTGGAGTTTACACGCATTGAGGATGGCCGCTTTACCTTAAATGTAGAACAGATTGATATCTGTGCAGAGCTGGAGGATACCATGTTCACCTATCGTGAACTGCTCCAGCAGGATGATATGGAGCTGATTTACCAATCTCCGGAGGAAGACGTGCCCCTGATTCCCGGAGATCCGGGGCGGCTGAGACAAGTATTTTTAAACATTCTGGATAATTCAGCGAAATATGCCCGAGAAGGAAAGCAAATAGAAGTGTCCGTAAAAATGGACGGCAGCTATGTTAGCATTCAAATCAGAGATCATGGTCCGGGTATTCCGGAGGCTGACTTGGAGAATGTTAAGATGAAATTCTTTAAGGGTAGCAACGCCAAAGAACGCGGCAGTGGAATCGGGCTGGCTGTCTGTGACGAAATCATTCGTTACCACGGCGGCAGTCTGGTTTTGGAAAATGCAGAGGGCGGAGGCCTTCTGACTTCCATTCGCCTGCCGGTCTCAGCTTCAACGGGAGCGGAATAAGGCATATCAGGGCAGTAAAGCTGCCTAAGGAGGAACCATGGCTAAGAATAACGATGTAAAGTTTTTCACTTCGGTCGGCGGTCAGGCTTTGATGGAGGGAATCATGATGAAGGGACCCACCAAACAGGCTATTGTGTGCCGCACGCCGGATGGCTTCATTACTAAAGTTGAGGAAATAACCCCTATAAAAGACAAATACCCGATTTTGGGTTTGCCCATTATCCGAGGCTGCGCTGCATTTATCAGCAGCATGATTACTGGCGTGAGGGCCATGACTTTTTCAGCGGAGTGCCTGCCTGAAGAGGAACAGGAGGAGCCGGGGCGCTTCGAACGATGGGTAAACCGGCACTTTAATGATAAGCAGGCGGAGAAGCTTTTGATTGGCTGCTCGGTCTTTCTTGGAATCGTTCTTGCCGTTGGGCTGTTTTTTCTGCTTCCCACGATTCTTACTGGGCTTTTTAATCGTGTGACAGACAGCCGATTGCTGAAAAACCTTTTAGAAGGCCTGATTCGTATCGCTATTTTTATCTGCTATCTTGGCCTTGCTACCCGCTTAAAGGAAATTGCACGGGTATGGCAGTATCACGGGGCCGAGCATAAAACCATTTTTTGTTATGAAAAGGAACTGGAACTCACTGTTGAAAACTGTCGGGGGCAGTCTCGTTTGCATCCGCGCTGTGGAACAAGCTTCCTTTTCCTGGTAATGCTAATTTCTATTCTGGTCTTTTCTCTTGTTTCTTGGAACAGTGTTTGGATGCGCCTTCTGCTTCGGCTGATTTTGCTGCCTTTGGTTCTTGGTATCAGCTATGAGTTGATTAAATATGCCGGTCGTCACGATAACTGGCTGACCCGTATTATATCTGCCCCGGGAAAAGCACTTCAGCGGCTGACTACGGCCGAGCCGGATGATGCCATGCTTGAAACAGCCATTGAGGCGCTGAAGCTGGTCATTCCGGAAGAAAAAGAAGACGCCCTTTGGTAAGAGGAACAGGGGGAACAGTTTGAAAACCTACAGTGATATTTATTTGGCTGCCGGGAAGCGCCTGCGTGAGGCCGGAATTGAAGCATCCAATTTGGAGGCTCGCTTGCTTGCTGCATCGGCTTCCGGAAAAACCGTAGCAGATTTTTTGCGGGATGCCCGCCTTTATGTGGCGGATAATACCTTTGAACAAAAGCTTGAGGCTTTGGTAGATCGCCGCCTGGCCGGGGAACCGGTTGCCTATATTACTCGCCAGTGGGAGTTCCATGGGCTGCCGCTATTGATTACCGAGGATGTGTTGATTCCCAGAGATGATACAGAAGTATTGGTAGAGCAGGCTATTGAATTGGTTCGTGCCAAGGGGCCGGACACCAGAGTTCTGGACCTTTGTTGCGGCAGCGGCTGTATAGGGCTCTCCATTGCCGGGGCCATGCGGGGGGCTAAAATTGTAATGGCCGATATTTCAGACCGCGCTCTGGCAGTTGCCCGCCAAAATGCCCTGCGCAATAACCTGACAAAAAATGTAACCTGCCTGACTGCCGACGCCCTGCAGCAACCGCCCATGCTTTTTGGCTGGTTTGATTTGATAGTCTGCAATCCACCCTATATTCCAAGCGCTGAACTGAACACACTGGATATATCCGTAAAGGACTATGAACCCCACGGTGCCTTGGATGGCGGAGAGGACGGGCTTGATTTTTACCGTCAGGTAACGGATAAATGGCGTGCCGTTTTAAAGACCGGGGGTACACTTTTGTACGAGTGCGGAG
>JAKSQI010000037.1 GCA_024404215.1 Oscillospiraceae bacterium | reverse complement strand
TATCCGCATTTGCGGCAGAGGGCTTCCTCTGCCCGGCCGGCAGAAAAGCCATCGTAAATGGCCCGGGCCCGGGGAGAGGCAAGAATATCTGCCAGAGGGGAGGAAAACACATTGCCCAGCGCCAGCAGGCCGTCGTGATCCAGACAGCAGGGTACTACGGTGCCGGCGGAAAGAATGCCGAACTGGTCACGGAGGGCATAGCAGAAATATCTGCCATCGGCCGGGGCGGTGGTCTCCGCAGCGGCATCGGGCCAGGTAAAGGCCTTGCCAAATTCCAAATAGGCTCGGTTTCCAATGCGGTAACCATCGAAGCGGGACGTCCAGGGCCTGGGGAAGTATTCCTGCATGCGGGCAATGATAGCGGGGTTATCCTTTTCGGCACCGCCCTCGTTCCAAAGGCGATAGACCAGCACGCCCCGGCCTTCAAAGGCCTTGCCGAAGCGGAAACAGCTGTCCGGATAATCATCGGCAAGGAGCCCTGCTGCGTTCGCTTCTCTTGCCTGCAGGGAAATGCTGATTTTGTGAATGCTCTTGGCGGCCAGAAGGGCCTCCTGCTGCTGCTCCAGCAGGGTGCCGTTGGTAGTGAGACAGGCTTTCAGCCCCGCCTCGGCAATCCAATCAAGAAAGAGTGGAAGCCGGGGATGAAGCAAAGGCTCCCCCATGAGATGCAGATAAACAAAGTCCGTATAAGGGGTTATTTCTGTAAGAATGCGTTGGAACTGGGACTCCGTGAGCATGTGAGCACCACGCTTTGTACCTGGGCAAAAGCTGCAGCGGAGATTACAGACCGAGGTGAGCTCGGCATAGACCTTGCGGTAGGGCTTCATAGCGGCTCCTCCGTGTGTAGTTATCTAAAATATTATATTTCAAGGGCGGCGGAAAGTAAAGAAAGAGCCGCCACGGTTTCCTGCGGGTTCCGCAACACGATACAGCAAGGGGCTGTCTCATAAAAGAGACAGCCCCAGCTATGACACGGTGTAAATCAATTCATTCCTCACAATTTCTAAAGCGATGGGACGGGCCAACCATTATTCTCCTTCGGGAATAATACAGGCAGCGATAATGTAAGCCAGAATGCCACTGCCGCCAAGGAGGCAGAAGCAAGCAAAGCCAAGACGAACCAAGGTGGGGTCCACATCAAAGTATTCAGCAATGCCTGCGCATACGCCGGCAACCATGCGGTTGTTGCGGCTCTTAAACAGCTTTTTCATGGGTAATCTCCTTTGCTTTTGATGGATACATTCTAGCTTGGGAAAAGGAAAACGGCCATAGCTCCATGAGTGGATTAAGGGCCTGAATTTTGCATATTCAGCAAAATAGAAGAATGCACGGAAAAGCCCGCAGTTTCTCCTTTTTATCGGGAACTGCGAGCTTTATCTGTTTTTGGGGAGCAGGTGGGGGACAATCAGCCCTTGAACTTGCTTTCGTAAATGGGATACTTTCGGCAAAGGGCGTCTACACGGGCCAAAATATCCTTGCGCTTGGCGTCGTAGTTCATGGCGGCGTCGCAAATCAGCTGGCCGATTTCTACCATGTCCTCTTCCTTCATGCCGCGGGAGGTAACAGCCGGTGTACCGATGCGGATGCCGCTGGTATCCTTGGCGGTTCTGGGGTCATCCGGCACCATGTTCTTGTTGACTGTGATGTGAACCGAATCCAGTCGGATTTCCAGGTCCTTGCCGCTCATATCGGTCTTCTTCAGGTCAACCAGCATCAAGTGGTTGTCCGTACCGCCGGAGACCAGATCCATGCCGCCCTTCATGAGCGTGTCGGCCAAAACAGAGGCATTTTTAACAATCTGATGCTGATACTCCTTGAAACTGGGGTAGAGGGCCTCGCCCAAGGCAACGGCCTTGGCTGCGATGATGTGCATCAGAGGGCCGCCCTGGGTGCCGGGGAACATGGCGCTGTCAATCTTTTTGGCTATGGTGGCATCGTTGGTCAGAATAATACCGCCTCGAGGGCCGCGCATGGTTTTGTGAGTGGTCATGGTGACAACATCGGCATAGGGAACCGGGCTGGGGTGTTCCCCGGCGGCTACCAAACCGGCAATGTGGGCAATATCAACCATCAGGTAGGCGCCGCATTCCTTGGCAATATCTCCGAAGGCCTTGAAGTCCAGCTGACGGGGATAGGCGGATGCGCCGGCAATAATCATTTTCGGACGATTCTGCAGGGCCATGTCCCGCACCTGGTCATAATCAATGCGGCCTGTTACCGGGTCGATGCCGTAGGAAATGCAGTTGTAATTTTTTCCGGAAAAGTTGGCGGGACTGCCGTGGGTCAAGTGGCCGCCCTGATTCAGATTCATGCCCATGATGGTATCGCCGGGCTTGCAGAGGGCCAGATAAACGGCAAAGTTTGCCTGAGAACCACTATGGGCCTGCACATTGGCAAAGTGAGCATCAAAAATCATTTTGGCACGCTCAATGCAGATGTTTTCGGCCATGTCAACGTATTCGCAGCCGCCATAATAGCGTCTGCCGGGATAGCCTTCGGCATACTTGTTGGTCAATACCGAACCCATGACAGCCATGACCTCAGGGCTGACCAGGTTTTCTGAGGCAATCAGCTCAATGTTGTTTCTCTGCCGCCCCAGCTCAAGCTCCAGCACCCGGGCAATTTCCGGGTCGTAGGCGTTGATGTACTTCATGCTTTGTTCAACCATATTTCATTCCTCCAAAAATAAAAAAACCTGAGCTTAGATACTCAGGCAGTGACAAAGCCATGACGGCAGAATACCGCATGGGGAATTATCTCTGTCCTTTTGCCTGAGAGATTAACGCATCTGCGTTTTGCACCTTCGGCCCCCGTTTTTCACGGGTTTCTCCAGAGTTCTGTCCAACTGCAGTCCTTGCCCGACAGGGCGCCTGAAAGTTTTCCATCTTCGGCGGGACATGGGTCCTCTCTCCTGCAGTTTTCAAACAGCTATTCAATTAGTTTGATAATCCTATCATATCTTTTGGCTTTCATCAACACTGTTTGCAATTGCTGGCGGCGTTTCTTGCAAAATTGCTGTTGCAAAGCAAAATTCTAACGAAATTACGCAAGGAATCCGAGGACGGTCTGCAAAGAAAGCCCGGCAAGGCTGGACCTTGCCGGGGTGATGTGTTTGAGGTATTAGGAGAAGCCTTACTGGTCGGTGCCGAATTTTGCCTCAAAGGCGGCAGCCAGCTTTTCAGGCCAGTCGGAGGTGGGCTCCAGCTTGCCGGCAACAGACTTTCAGCCGATTATCTGGAAGCAGCTGATTGTCCACTTCCTTCGGTTTATTTCCCGAGATAGCGGGCGGCCTTGAGAAGACCTATTTGAGTCTTACCGTCGGTAATGGTGCCGTCCATAACCAAATCTACCAGCCGGTTGAGGGGAATCTCTTCTAAATGGAGGAATTCGTCCTCATCCAGCTCCTGCTGGCCCCGGTGAAGGCCCCGGGCCAAATAGATGGTCAGCCGCTCGTCGGTATAGGCAGCGGAGGGATGATAATCCCCCAGATTGATCCACTCATCAGCGGTAATGCCGGTTTCTTCACGCAGTTCCCGTTTGGCGGCATCCAGCCGGTCTTCTCCCAAGCTGTCCAGCTTGCCGGCGGGGATTTCTGAAATAACGGCATCCACCGGGTAGCGGAACTGCCTCTCCATGATAACCTTTCCATCATCCGTTAAGGGGACAATGGCGACAGCGCCCAAATGGCGGATAACCTCGCGGGTGGATTCGTGGCCATTGGGCAAACGGATATCATCCTTGTATACATGAAGGACGACACCGTCAAATATGGGTTCTGAGTGCAGGCAAGTCTCTTTCAAGATATCGTATTCATTCATAAGGGTACTCCTTTCCGGAATCGTATGGATACATGGCAGCGCTTTTTGTCAGTTGCTGTACTTCTTGCCGGGATTCACACGCCTAACGATTAGATAGCAAAGGATGGAAATGGATAGTCCGCCGATGATATCAATAAAATAGTGCTGTTTTGTAAATACTGTGGACATGCAGATAAGAATTGTCATGACCAAAGAGTAAATGCGGAAGCCAGGATGAATTTCCGGCTGACGGCGTACTCCCAGATAACAGTACAGGCTGATTAAGCAATGATAGGAGGGGAAGAGGTTAAAAGCCATGCCGCTGCCGTCTGCCCCGTAAATCATGGCCAGTAAATGATTGCCAAAGCCGGGGGCTGCGGCCAGCTCCATCAGACCTTCTGCGTTTCGGTCCATACAGGTCGGCATAAAAATAAAAATGAAAAAGCCCACCAGATAGGCGGCGGAAAGGCCTACCAGATAATTGACGAAATTCTGCTTTTTAGTCAGAGAAACGGCGATGGGGCCGCAAATCCAGAAAACATAGGAAAACAGGTAAATAATGGCAAAAATGGCAATTACCGGGATGTTGTCGTCCACAAAAGGAATTTTTGGTGGGAACGCATGATTGATGGTTCCGGTAAGGCGGGATATCCAATCAGCCAAACGATACATGCCATACTGCAGACCAAAATAAAAAAAGCCGGTGAACCAGCCCCACCAGGGAATTCGTTTCAATAAACGCCTCATAAGAAAGCCTCCATAATAATATAACAACAACCGTATTGTAGCATACAATCCTGGTTTTGTGTTTAAAACAAATAAAGAAAAACTGAAAGGAAAGAAAGCAAGTTGAACAGTTGACAAGTTGTTCAACTTATGCTATTATCTAGTTACCGATTTGCACTGCATTACATTCCAAGTTCATCGGAAATGCATATCAACAGTACAAACTGAGCAGGCGATGCTTCTTTGCAAGCATGGGGCCGGGTTACCTTGTGTAACAGCAGAGTGTGGTTTCACCCTTTGCGGGACAGTAGTATGTTCCGTGAGGGGTATTTTTGTCCTTACGGGAAAGTGCTTAAGGAAAACCGAAAGGATGAAAGCTATGAACGAAACAAAAATTATCAACCGTCTGTCTGCCGTCGGCATTATCGGCAATGTTGTCCTGGTCATTTTTAAGCTTTATGCCGGTTTGGTTGGCCGCTCCTCCGCTATGGTATCCGATGCGGTTCACTCCCTGTCGGATGTATTTGCCACCTTTGTGGCCTTTATTGGGGTTCGCATGTCCCGTAAGCCGGCGGATAAGAATCACCCCTACGGCCATGACCGCTTTGAGTGCTTGGCTTCCTTGATTTTGGGCAGTGTTTTGCTGATTACCGGTATTGGAATCGGCTCCAATGGTGTAAAAACGATTGTTTCCGGCGAATACGCCGCTGCGGCTATTCCCGGCGGAATTGCTCTGGCAGCTGCCGTGGTTTCCATTGTTGTGAAAGAGGGTATGTTCTGGTATACCCGTTACTATGCTAAAAAGCTGAATTCCTCAGCTTTTATGGCAGATGCCTGGCATCATCGGTCCGATGCGCTGTCCTCCATCGGCTCTTTGATTGGCATTGGGGGTGCCATGCTTGGTTTCCCGATTTTGGATTCTCTGGCCTGCATTGCCATTTGCTTCTGCATTTTGAAGGTGGGCTTTGATATTTTGAAGGATGCCATTGATAAGCTGCTGGATACCAGCTGCGATGAGGCCTATGAGCAGGAGCTGAAGGATTTGATTTTGGCTCAGGAAGGGGTTCAGGGGCTGGATGTTCTCCACACCCGTAAGTTTGGCAACCGCATTTACATTGACGCCGAAATTGCCGCAGACGGCAGTCTGACTCTTCACGATGCGCACGAAATTGCAGAACGAGTCCATGATGCCGTTGAGGAGGCGCACCCGGGCGTCAGCCATATTATGATTCATGTTAATCCCCAGACGGAAGCCTAAGAGTCTTCTTTTGCCGCATTTGGGTCTGCAAATGACCCGGATGCGGCTTTTTTGCTTGCAAAAAGGGGACGGTAGGCTATAATGGCAGCAGGAGCATTGCCGGCGGCAATGCCCTGCAAATACAGGCAGAAGGGAGAAGGAACGGTGGAAAGTGCATTGGTGACTAATATTCAGGGCTATTCCATACACGATGGTCCGGGTATTCGCACGGTGGTGTTTCTCAAAGGTTGCCCTCTGCGCTGCCAATGGTGCGCCAATCCTGAAAATTTGGAGGACCGTATTAAAATCGGTTTTTTGGAAACCCTTTGCCATGGCTGCGGGCGATGTGCCCAGGCCTGTGGAGAAGGGGCCATACTGCCCCTGCCGAATAAGCGGATTGACCGGACCAGGTGCAGCTCCTGCGGCCAATGCGTGGAGAACTGTCTTTACGATGCCCTGGTCAGCTACGGTGAGCGCCGTACCGTGAATGAGGTTTTTGATAAGGTACGCCGAGACAAAATGTTTTACGAAAGCTCCGGCGGCGGAGTTACGGTTTCCGGCGGTGAGCCCTTGACCCATTCTCGTTTTGTGGCTCAGCTGTTTGATTTGTGCCATGAGGATGGTATCAATACTTGTGTAGAAACCTGTGGCTGTGTTTCCCGGCAGGCCCTGGAAGAGGTGAGCCCGCGAACGGATGTCTTCTATTTTGACCTGAAAATCATGGATGATGAGATTCACCGCCGTTATACCGGACAAAGCAATTCCCTGATTTTGGATAATGCCCGCTGGCTGGCCGGTACAGGCGCTGCCATCCTTTTCCGGCAGCCGCTGATTCCCGGAGTAAACAACGGGGAGGATAACATCCGGGCAACGGCAGCGTTTATCCGCAGTCTTGGCCGGGATGATCTGGCCCTGCAGCTCATGCCCTATCACCGCATGGGAACAGCCAAATATGCAGCTTTGGATTTGCCCTATGAGATGGCGGAGCTTGCCGCCATGACGGGAGAAGAGGCAGCTGCTGCGGCAAAACGATATCAGGAGCTGGGCGTTGTCTGCTCAGTTTCCCGATAATACAGAAACGGAGGCTACTGTTATGTATACCATTGACCATTCTCTGTTGGAGAGAATTGATAAGCTGGAGCTCAGTGAGAAAAATAAGGCTTGGCGCACAGCCATGAAGGCCGGAACCTGGAAGGTCTATGTGGACCGTGAGCGTCTGGTGCTGGAGTCCTGGAAGGCAACGGAGGGGGAAGATTTGCAGCTCCGTATTGCCAAGGGGCTGGTAAATGTTCTGGACCATGTGCCCATTAAGATTCATCCCTTTGACGAGATTGTTGGTCGCCCTACCCCCGGCGTTATTGGCTGCCAGACCTCCATTAACGTCTGCGGTGACTACATGCACGATATTTGGAAGGATGACGGAACCGTAGGGATGACACTGGATGCTTCTACGGTTATTACGCCCGAGGAGCGGGAAATCCTGCGGGAAGCAGCCCGCACCTTTGAACCCATTTGCATGCCCCACAATACCTATAAGGCCTGGGAGGCCATGGTGGGTGATTGGGTAACCGAGGCGGAAGCCGGCAAGGTCAAGGACCCCGGCCTGCAGAACGGCATTACCGGCCAGAGTACCTCCAGCCTGTCCTGGGATAAGATTCTGCGGGTTGGCCTGAGGGGATATATAAAAGAGTGCCGGGAGCATATTGATGCCTATATCGCCGAGGGCGGTACGGATGTAAACAAGGTCTATTTCTGGCAGTCGGCCATTCTGGTGCTGGAGGCCACCATTCGCCACTCCCGCCGCTATGCGGCCCTTGCCCGGGATATGGCCGCTGTGGAGAGTGACAGCACCCGCAAGGCTGAACTGCTGCGGATTGCCGAAACCTGTGAGTATGTGCCGGAAAACCCTCCCCGAAGCTTCCATGAGGCTCTGCAGTGCATGGAAATGTGCTCTCTGGCCAAAATGTTTGAAAACCCCATGCAGAACAACAGCCACTGGGGACGGGCAGACCAATACCTCTACCCCTTCTTTAAAAACGATCTGGAGCAGGGGGTAGCCCTGGAGAGCCTTGCCTCTGACCTTGCGGATTTGGTCGGACGCTGGGGAACCCAAACCTTTGCTACCGATGACATGAACAAGGAGACCCATCAGATTAACTTCGGCATTAACTCTGTTATGGTTGGCGGCTATGGCCAGGACCATACCGACATGAGCAATGAGATGAGTTATCTGATTTTGCATGTTGTATCCAAGCTGCTGCTTTCTTCCCCCACGGTGTCTCTGCGCTGGAATGAACAGACCCCCGACTGGCTGATGAACAAGGCCATTCGCACCAACATGGCCACCAAGGGCGGCATTCCTCTGTTTCAGAATGATGATATCATGATTCGGCGCTATGTTGAGTGGGGCATCCCTTATGAGGAGGCCTGCGAATGGCGAGGCCTGGGCTGCGTATATCCCTGCCTGCCCAACCGGGCTGAGCATTACGGCGCTGAGGGTGTTGCGGCCTTTAACATGGCGGCTCTGCTTCACATGACCCTGCACCACGGCCGGGATATCAATGGCAATCTCACCGGCGTGGATACCGGGGATGTCCGGGATTTTGCCACCTTTGAAGATTTCTTCAACGCCTTCTTTGTCCAGCACAAATACGTGAGCCATCGGGTTTTCTGGCTGGGTGCTGTTGCCCGTGACATGTGCTGGGAATATATCCGCACTCCCCTGCTTTCCATTCTGGGCATTGAGGCCAGCATGGAACTGGGACAGGATTTGACCAAAGCCCATCCGAATCATTCCATGTACGGCATTTCCGACCGTGCCATTATTGATGTGGCTGACAGCATGATTGCCATAAAGAATCTGATTTATGACAAAAAGGTTCTGACATGGGATGAAATGATGGAAGCCTTGGATTCCAACTTCGCCGGTGAGCGGGGAGAAGAAATCCACCAGCTTTGCCTGCGTCAGCCCAAATACGGCAATGACATTGAGGAGGTGGACGCTCTGGTAAAACGCATCAGCGACCGTTCGGTGGAAATCATCCGCTCCTACAGCAATGCTCCCTTCCCGGATTTGATTATCTCTCGTGAGGGACTGTCCTGGCACTATTTCGGTGGCTTAGGCGCCGGTGCCCTGCCTAATGGCCGGCCGGCTTTGGAACCCTTGAATGACGGTTCGCTGTCCCCCATGCGTGGGGCAGATAAAAACGGGCCCACGGCTGTTTTGCGTTCAGCCCTGAATTCCGGCTTCAGCAATTGCTGCTGCTCTGCTGTGTTAAACCAAAAATTCAATTCTACTTTGCTGCAGAGCGAGGAGGGAATTGCCAAGCTTGCGGCTTACACTACTGCCTTCCTGAAAAACGGTGGAACCCATATTCAGTATAACATTATGGATACGGAACAGCTGAAGGAGGCTAAGGTGAAGCCGGAGGAAAACAAGGACCTGATTGTTCGTATCGGCGGCTTCTCTGCCTATTTTGTTCAGCTCAGCGAAGGCATCCAGGATGATGTTATTTATCGCAGCGAATTCCAGATGTAATGCGGCATAGCTGACCGGGAGAGCCCCCTCTCGGGACCGGTCATTCCGCTCTCCATAGTATTCAAACAGGCTCGCCTTTGGCGGGCCTGTTTGGGTGTAGGGCAAGGCCGGTTCCACGGGGCGCTTTTGCGGCGGAGGGGCGGAAAAAGCAGGTTGCCCAAAAAGGGCGGATGTGGTATGCTGTAATCAGAAAACAGTGGGATTATGAAAAGAATTCCCCATAAGAAAAAGGAGCGATTGATTATGCAGGTTCTTGTAAATAAGCATGGTGCCGGCAAGCTGGCTACCAAGGTGTTCGTATCCTCCGAGGACGGCTTTAATGTCACCTCTACCATTGTTATGGGTCAGAAAGAATGTATTCTGGTTGATTCCCAGTGGACTCGTGCCAATGCCCACCGTGTCATTGCCGAGATTTTGGAAACCGGTCTGGAACTGAAGGCCATCTATGCCACGCATGCTCATCCGGACCATTACTGGGGCATGGGCGAGATTGCTGAGGTTTTCCCCAATGCCAAGTGCTATGCGGTTCCTCCCGTTGTAGCCCTGTACAATAACCAGTATCAGCCCAAGCTGGATGAGTGGGAAGAGACCATTGGCAGTCAGAATCTCTGCCGCAAGCAGTGCGACCGTCTGGAGCCCCTGTATCAGGATTATTTGGAGCTGGAGGGTGAGCGGCTGGAAATCATCCGCTGCATGGGCGATTTGATGTGGAATACCATGGTTTGGATTCCTTCCATTAAGACCGTTATTGGCTCTGATGTTATCTTTAATGAAGCCCATCCCTTTACCTGTGAGGTTAACGAAGAGCAGCGAAAGCTGTGGTTTAAGGATATTGAGGGAATTGAAGACCTGCATGCTGAGGTTATTATTCCCGGACACATGAGAGAAGGCACTGCCCTGGATGAGAGCAGCCTGAAGTTCATGCGCGAATACTTGATTGCTACCGAGGAGGCCCTGGCTCAGACCACTACTCCCGGTGACTTCTATTACTTTATGGCTAAACGCTTCCCCAACGCAACCCTGAACCAACTGTCCAATGAAATGAATGCAGAAGTTTTCAAGGGCGGCCGTGAGTGGGCCTGGAATGAGGATCCGGATCCCGATTGGCTCAAGTTCCGCACCTGCTGGAAGGATTAATTCTATTTTTTGGAGGTTTGATGGATTATGGTCAGTCCCATTACCAGTATGAAGGATGCCTTCTCTCTGGAAGGAAAAGTAGCTGTTATTACCGGCGGCAACCGCGGCCTTGGCTTTGCCTGCGCTTCTGCCTTTGCCCAGCAGGGAGCCCATGTGGCCATTCTCTGCCGGGATGCCCAAAAGGCAGCCGAGGCTTTGGAAGAGCTGAAGCAGTTTGGCGGCAAGTATAAAAGCTATACCTGCGATATTATTGATCGCGCTTCTGTGCGTGCCACTGTGGCAGCCATCTGCGAGGATTTTGGCGGCATTGATATTCTGGTAAACAACGCCGGTGTTTCCTGCCGCAGCGAGCTGCTGGACATGGATGAGGAGCTTACCGATTGGTACAATGTGCTTAATGCGGACCTGAACGGTACCGTTCACATGACCTATGAGGTTGGTAAGCGCATGCGCGATGCCGGTAAGGGCGGCGTTATTATCAACATGGCATCCAATGCGGCCTTTATTGTCAACAAGACCCAGGCCATGAGCCCTTACAGCGTGGCCAAGGCCGGCGTGGTGCACTTTACCCGCTGTATGGCCAACGAGCTGGGTAAGTACAACATCCGGGTTAATGCCATTGCTCCCGGCTTTGTCAACACGGAGCTGAGCAAGTGGATCCCCGAGGACCAGTTCAACTACATTAACAACCAAATGCCATTGGGCCGTTTTGGCGAGCCCATTGAGGTTGGCGCCCTGGCGGTTTATTTTGCATCTCCGGCATCGGCCAATGTGACCGGCACCACCCAGGTCATAGACGGCGGCTATATTCTTTCCTGCTAAAAAGCTGAAATCCAAAACCCGTTTTCCGGTTGGAAAGCGGGTTTTTAGTTTTTTTGCAGGAAAGAGGGGAAATTTCATCCCCCGGGGGGGCTTGTAGGACTTAAGGTGAACCAGTATACTTTCCTTACAAGGCAGGAAAGCTGCCTGCTTTTCAAGATTTATGCGAAGGGACGTATGATATATGCACATGGCTGATGCGTTATAGGCCCCTGCGGTTGCCGGCACCATGTATGTTGCCTCCGGTGTTGCTGCAGGCCTTTCTGTAAAGAAGCTGAGAAAGGATGAAGAAAACAAAAAGCTGCCTACCATGGCGGTAGCGGCGG
>JAKSQI010000036.1 GCA_024404215.1 Oscillospiraceae bacterium | reverse complement strand
AGGTTAATCAGCTGCTGCAGCAGGGCAGCAATAACATCCTCCGGGCTGCAGTCGGTGCAGTCAATGGTCAGGTCCGCCCAGGCATTGTAGAGGGGAGCGCGAACCGCATACACATCCCGGATGGATTCACCGGGCTTCATGGCAATGCCACGGGTGGTGATGTTATTCACCCGTTGCTCAATCTCCTCAGGGGGCAGCTTCAGGTAGACCACGGTGCCTCTCTGCTTTAGGTGCTCCATGGCTTCCTTGCCAAAGATGGCGCTGCCACCGGTAGCGATAACAGTTTTATCGGTTTCCAGTCCGGCAATAACATCATTTTCCAGTTTCAGGAAGGCATCAATGCCATCTCTTTCAATGGTCTTGTACAAGGGCTCACCGGTTTTCTCCTGGATGAGAAGGTCACAGTCGGTAAAACGGTAGGCGATGGTTTTAGCCAGCAGAACACCAATGGTGCTTTTTCCGGCACCGGGCATGCCAATCAGTACAATGTTTTTCATTAGGGGCCTCCTTGACGGAAAATACACCGCAAAGCACAGATCCGGCTTTGCGGTGTTAGTTTACAGATGTAGGAAAAGCTGAGCAAATTTGAAATAAATCAGCAAAGACAGGGCATCCACGATGGTGGTAATAAAGGGACTGGCCATAACAGCCGGGTCAAAGCCAATTTTCTTGGCCAGAATGGGAAGAGTGCAGCCTACCAGCTTGGCGCAGAAAACGGTAGCTACTAAAGTCAGGCAGACAACCAGTGCTACCCAAATGCCGGTGTTGTTAATCAGCATCAGCTTTCCAAAGTTGACCACGGCCAAACAGAGGCCGCAAAGCAGGGCCACTCGGATTTCTTTCCAAATAACCCGAAAGACATCGCTGAATTCAATTTCATGCAGGGACAAGCCACGGATAATGGTAACCGAAGCCTGACCGCCGCTGTTACCGCCGGTGTCCATCAGCATTGGCACGAAGGAAACCAAAACAATGCAGGTTTGCAGAGCTTCTTCAAAGTGGCTGAGGATAGAGCCGGTAAAGGTGGCAGACACCATCAAAAGCAGCAGCCAGGGGATACGGCTCTTAAAGATTTCCCAGCTGGACAGCTTCAGGTAGGGTTTATCGGAAGGCGTAATAGCGGCCATCTTTTCCATATCCTCCGTAGCCTCATCCTTCAAAACATCGATAGCGTCATCAACGGTGACAATGCCGACCAAACGTCCTTCACCGTCAACGACGGGCATGGCGGTAAAATCGTACTTGGCGAATTGCTCGGCTACCTTTTCCTGGTCTTCAAGGGTGTTTACGGAAATGACGTTGGTCTCCATGATGTCTTCCATTACCTCATCCTCCGGGTAGAGAATCAGGTCACGGAGCGAAACCGTACCAACCAAACGGCGGCGTTCATCGGTAATATAGCAGACGTTGACAGTCTCCTTGTCAATGCCGGTGCGGCGGATGTGCTTGATGGCATCCTCCGTGGACATGTCCGGGCGAAGGTCAACATACTCCGTAGTCATAATGCTGCCGGCGGAGTCATCCGGGTATTTCAGCATTTCGTTAATCAGTCGGCGGGTCTCCGGATCCGCCTGGGACAGGATGCGCTTCACCACATTGGCCGGCATTTCTTCTACCAGATCAACGGCGTCATCCATGTAGAGCTCATCCACAATTTCCTTCAGCTCACTGTCGGAGAAGCTCCGAATCAAGGCTTCCTGAACATCGCCGTCCATTTCAACAAAGGTTTCAGCGGCCAGCTCTTTGGGCAGCAGGCGGAAGAGCAGGGAAATGCGGTTGTGTGGCAGTTCTTCAAATAAAGCGGCAATGTCGGCACCGTTTAAGGTGCTGAGAATGTCACGCAGGGTGCTGTACTTCTTGCTTTCCAGCAGGGTTTCCATGGTTGCGGAAATCGTTGCAGTTAATTCTGCCATTGTGTGTCCTCCTTCTGAAAGTATTCCCACAGCCTGTGGGGTGGTTCAGACAAGAGCAAGACACGACCGATAGCCGTCAGCTGCAGGCAGTCACAAGGGACGCCTGCTTTCTTTTGCCGCTATGCGGCAGTCTACTTCGGCCCGGTACCGTGCCGTTACTATTGTCAGCGTCCATTGTGTTCACCTCACATTTGCAAAATAAAAACATCCGCGGCAGTAAGCCCACGGATGACGCAAAAAAGCACGCACCGTTTGAGCTTCAGCTTCGCGGGGCATGTTGCTGCATTGAATCATGCCTTGTGCTTCGACATGACTTGCTTAACCAGCGAATGGTGTCTCCACCATGTTGCGGCAGCAGCCCGTATCCCCGCGGTAACCTTACCTACCGGTATATTTCATTAGTATTGTATGCCCCGCCGGGGCGCTTGTCAATGATATGCAGATAGAAAAACTGCATTTTTTACAAAAAAACTGCCCACCGTCAGGTGGGCAGTAAAAGATGGATTTTTTACTTGGCGGAAACGATATCCAGAGCATCGCGAGCAATAACCAGCTCTTCGTTGGTGGGAACAATCCATGCCTGAACGGTGCTGTCCTCGGTGGAAATCTTGGTCAGCTTGCCGCGGCAGTTGTTGGCTTCCTCATCCAGCTTAACGCCCAGGAATTCCAGACCCTTCAGAACCTCGGCACGAACGGAGGGAGAATTCTCACCGATACCGGCGGTAAATACGATGCCGTCCAGACCACCCATGGCAGCGGCGTAGGAGCCAATGTACTTACGTACAGCATAGGTGAACATATCCAAAGCCAGCTGAGCGCGCTCATTGCCTTCAGCGGCGGCGTTGTCCAAATCACGGAAGTCGGAGGAAACACCGGAAACGGCCAGAACACCGGACTTCTTGTTCAGCATGGTCAGGGTATCGGAAACAGAAATACCTTCCTTATTGGCAATGAACTCAACAACAGCGGGGTCTACGCTGCCGCAGCGGGTGCCCATGGGAACGCCTTCCAGAGGAGTCAGACCCATGGAGGTGTCAAAGCACTTGCCGTCCTTAACAGCAGCCATGGAGGAGCCGTTGCCCAGGTGGCAGGTAACAATCTTGCTGCCTTCGGCCTTCAGACCCATGGCCTTGATGGCTTCAGCAGAAACATAGCGATGGCTGGTGCCGTGGAAGCCGTAGCGGCGAATCTGGTTCTCTTCGTAGTACTTATAGGGAATAGCATACATGTAGCTGCTGGCGGGCATGGTCTGATGGAAAGCAGTATCAAATACAGCAATCTGAGGAACGCCGGGCATGGCCTTCTCGCAGGCTTCAATACCCATCAGGTTAGCGGGGTTGTGCAGGGGGCCGAGAGGGAAGCACTCGCGAATGGCTTCCTTAACGGCATCGGTAACCAGCTGGCTGGCGGTGAACTTCATGCCGCCGTGAAGTACACGGTGACCAACAGCGCCGATTTCGTCCATGCTGGCAACTACGCCGTACTCAGCGCTTACCAGCTTGTCCAGAACAGCAGCAATGGCCTCGCCGTGGGTGGGGAAGCTCATGTCCTCGTCAAATACGGGCTTGCCGTTGCCAACGGGGGTGTGCTTCAGATGGCCGTCAATACCGATGCGCTCGCACAGGCCCTTGGCGATGATGGACTCATCATCCATGTTGAAAACCTGATACTTGAGGGAGGAACTGCCTGCGTTGATAACAAGAATTTTCATGCTTTCATACCTCTTGATATAATATTTGGATTGCTATAAAATATAGATGTAATCGCATTTTACAGCAAAAATGTACCGTACTATTCTAATACGAATACCTGCGGATTACAATAGTATTTTTGCAGCAGGAGTGAAAAAATGGCAGTAGTGGGCGTTATCTGTGAATATAATCCCTTCCATCGGGGGCATCGGTACCAAATTCAGGAAATACGCCGCCGTTTGGGCCCGGATACGGCCATTGTCTGCGCCATGAGCGGCTGTTCTGTTCAGCGGGGGGAGCCGTCTGCCTTCCATCCTTCGGTCCGCGCTCGGGCCGCTGTTGCCGGCGGGGCGGACCTGGTGCTTCAGCTTCCCACCGGGGCCTGCCTTTCTTCCGCAGAGGGGTTCGCCTCTGCCGGGGTCGAACTGCTGGCAGCCGCCGGGATTTGTGATTATCTGGCCTTTGGGGCTGAAAGCAATGATATGGTACTATTGTCAGGGTTGGCGGAGTTTCTTTGCTCCGGTTTGGCCGATGAAAAAATCCGGGAATGCCTGCGGCAGGGCATCTCCTATGCCGCTGCCCGTCAACGGGCGCTTGAGGCTTTGGGGGTTGCAGGGGCGGATAGCCTATCCCAACCAAATAACATTCTGGCGGTAGAATATTTGAAAGCCCTGTATCGGCAGAAGAGTTCTCTACGTCCCTTGGTCATTCAGCGCCGGGGAACAGAACACGATGCCGCCGGCTGCAGCGGCAGCAGCATTCGTCAGCGGCTGGCAGCAGGGGAAAGCTGGCAGGAAGATATTCCGGAAGGCGTCCTGAATGTTTTTGAGGATGAAGTCTCGGCAGGTCGGGGGCCGGTAACGGCCGCCTCTTTGGAGCAGGCTGTGCTCTACCGCCTGCGCACCATGACCAGAGAAGACTTTGCGGCTCTGCCTGATGCAGGGGAAGGGCTGGGAGATCGGCTTTATAAGGCTGTACGCCGGTCGTCCTCTGCAGAGGAGCTGCTGCGGTTGGCCAAGAGCAAGCGCTATGCCATGTCCCGCCTTCGGCGCATGGTTATCTGTGCCCTGCTGGGTATTCAAAGGGATGACCCTTTGCAAAGGCCAACCTATCTTCGGGTTTTGGCTGCCGGAGAGGGGGCCAGACCCTTGCTGTCTTCCATGAAGCAGAAGTCCCTGCTGCCTGTTCTAACCGGAAGCTCAGATGTTAAAAAGCTGAATGAACAGGGCCGTACCTGCTTTGAGCGGGAATGCGGGATTTCGGATCTTTATGCTCTGGCTTATCCCAATCCGGAGCAAAGGGGCTGCGGAAGTGACTGGTCTGCAGTACCTGTGCACTTTTCCCGAAAAGGGGAAGGAAAGGAGTCTACTCCATGAGTATTGGTATTTTTGATTCCGGCCTGGGCGGTCTCACTGTCCTGGACAAGGCTTTGAGGCTTTTGCCGGATGAGGATTATGTATATTATGCCGATGAGGGCCATGTGCCATACGGGGAAAAAAGCCCGGAGCAGATTGTGGCATACTCTACAGCAGCTGTTTCCTTTATGGAAAGTAAGCAGGTCAAGGCTGTAGTCATTGCCTGCAATACGGCCACATCGGTTGCCATTGAACAGCTGCGGGCGCGCTTCTCCATGCCCATTGTAGGCATTGAGCCTGCCGTCAAGCCTGCGGTAGAGCAGGCCGGCAGCCGCCGCATTTTGGTTATGGCTACTCCCGTCACCGTGCGGGAAAGCAAGCTCCGACAGCTGATTGCTTCTCTGGATGCAGAGGATACGGTGGATTTGCTGGCCATGCCGGGACTGGTCCATTTCTGTGAGGCGGAGGAGTACGATTCTCCGGCGGTACGGCAGTACATTGCAAGTCGGCTGGAGGGCAAAAATTTGGCGGAGTATTCCGATCTGGTTCTTGGCTGTACCCATTTCAACCATTTTAAGAAGCCTTTGGCTGCCTTTTTCCCTGGCGGAATCCGCATGCTGGACGGCAGCATGGGGACGGTGCGCCGCCTGAAGGATTTACTGGAAAAGCAGGGGCAGCGGGGCGGTGGCTCGGGCCGGATTGAATACTATGTCACCGACGGCCAACCGGCCGGGGAGGCTGTTACTGCTCGTGCAGGCAGATTGCTGGCTCGGCTAAAAGAGCTGGAAGCAGAAACGGAGTGAGGCAGCCCATGGTAAGTGATTTTGACCGTATTCTTCAATACAGTGCCGATTTGGCAGCCAACAACAACCGTACCTGGTTCCACGAACACCATGATGCCTACGATGCTGCCCGTGCTGACTTTGCCGAGTTGCTGGAAACCCTGCGCTTTTCTGTTTGTCGGGGGGCACCCTCTCTGGAGGCTGATATCATGTACACACGGGTAAAGGATTGGACCTACCGCATTCCCCGTGATGCCCGCATGCACCGGGATTTGCCGCCCTACAATCCTTCCTTCTGGGCCTATATCTCGGCAGACCGCCGCTCCTGGCTGCCCATTGGTTATTTCCTGCACATAGCTCACGATGCCTGCTTTTTCGGCACCGGGGTCTGGTGTGAAAGCACAGCCAAAACCAACCAGGTTCGGGATTACATTACCAATCATGCCGGTGAACTGGAAGAGCTGCTGCGGCAGGCAGAGGTTGACCTTCAGGGGGACTCCCTGAAAACCATGCCCCGGGGCTACGCAGCAGACTGTCCCGGCGCTAAATGGATAAAGCTGAAAAACTGGATGTTTTTTGAGAATCTGCCAAAAAAGGCTTTCAAAAGCTTTTCTGCCTGTGGCAAAGTCATAGAGGAACGCACTGCCCGCTACGAACCCCTGCGGCAGTTCCTTTTCCGGGCAGCTACCGAGGAAAACTCCTACGGTGAACAGCTGAAGGCCTTCTATTCCGTCCGTGAACCGGACATGTGGTAAGCCCAATAGAAAAGTCGGAGAACAACTACTGGCAAGGAAGAAGATTGGCCCCTTCCCCGAGAGAACGAGGCATAAGGAGAAGACAATGCTGCCTTTATCCTTCCTGTTCCCCTATGAGTATGGGTAATGAAGTGAGGCAAACGGTAGTGAATAAACTGCCGGTGGCAGCTGGCATGACAGCAGAAAAGCCCATTTCCTAATGGTGCGGGAAAAGACGAATGCCCAGTCTCCCTCCACCTTCCTCCCCCACATGACTATAGGGGAGGTGTCAGACTTCGCCTGACGGAGGGGGCACCTCAGCTGCCTATTGATAAAACGAAGCCCCGAAGGGGCGCAGATAAAGGAGAAATGACTATGGTAAGCAAATATCCCCATGTGTTTCAGCCCTTTGAAATCCGCGGCGTACTGTTCAAAAACCATCTGGTGCAGGCCCCTCCGGGCTGTTTTTTTGCCTGCGATGACCGGGGCTTTGTAACTGAAGATTTTGTAGAATACTACCGCCAATATGCCAAAGGCGGTGTAGCCGCCGGCGCGGTGGGCAATGCCACCATAGATATTACGGAGAGCAGCGATGAGGCCCGTCAGATGCAGCTGTCCCACCCTGATGGCGGCCTGCCCCTGCGCCGTTATGTGGAGATGTGCGAAACCTACGGGGTGCAGGCTTCGGCGGAACTGACTCATAATGGCAAGGATACGGCTCCGGAAAATATCGGCCGTGCCCCTTACAGCTGTTCTTCCTTCGTTACTGTGGCGGAAGAGAAGCGGGCGGAACGTCTGGGCCGTGCTCCCATCCCTACCGTTGAAATGAGCAGGGAAAAGATTAAGGAAACCGTAGCCAAGTATGCCCGGGCTGCTCGTTTCTGCAAGCAGGCCGGCATGAAGCTTTGCATGATTCATGGTGCCCACGGCAATCTGATTTCCCAGTTTGCCGGCAGCTACTACAACCACCGTACCGATGAATACGGCGGCAGCCTGGAAAACCGGGCCCGCTTTGCCTGTGAGGTTATTGATGCTGTCCGTGCCGAGGTTGGCGAAAACTTTGTTATTGAATATCGCATTTCTGCCGATGAAATTCATCCGGAGCAGATGCATTTGGAAGAGACCATTGAATTTATCAAATACATCAAGGATAAAATAGATATCCTTCATGTGTCCGCCGGCATTCACGACCTTTGGGGGCAACCGGAATACATGGGTTATCTCATGTCCAATTACACCATGCCCCAGATGCTGAATGTGGATTTTGCTGCAGCCATCAAAAAGGCTTACCCAGAGTTGACCATTGCTGTGGTAGGTGCCATTAAGGATGCCGCCATGGCGGAGGAAATCATAGCGTCCGGCAAGGCAGATATCTGCGCCATCAATCGTGGCCTCCATGCCGATTATGACATGCCCAAAAAGTATGCAGAGGGTAAGGAATGGCAGCATATGCCCTGTCTGCGCTGCCGCTGCTTCCGCATGGCCAGCCCTCACACTGCCAAGCTCTGTTCTGTTAACCCCATGTGGGGCCGCTTTAAGGAGTACCCCGGCGGTATTCTTCCACCTGCCCCGGTAAAAAAGAAGGTTGCTGTCATCGGCGGCGGCCCTGCCGGTGTGGAGTGCACCAAGTGGCTGCTGCAGCGGGGGCACGAGGTTACTCTGTATGAAGAATCCGATTCCATCGGCGGTCATGTCAAGGATGCTGTCGGTGCCCCCTTTAAAAAAGACCTGCGGGATTACGTGGCCTATATGCAGGATTTTGCCGCAAACTGCGGTGCCCGGGTTTTGCTGAACACCGAGGCTACCGCTGAACTGCTGGCAGAGGAGCACTACGACGAGGTCTTTGCTTGCGTGGGCGCGGACCCCATTCTGCCTAAGCTGCCCGGCTCCGACCTGCCTCATGTTTTCTGGGCACCGGAAGGGGAGAACGGCCGGGTGCCGGTTGGTGACCGGGTTGTTATCGTCGGCGGGTCCTCTGTGGGTACGGAGGCCTCCATTACTATGGCCATGGAAGGAAAGACCGTTACCGTTTTGGAAATGGCCAAAGAGGTTGATCTTATGCGTACCGGCGCCGGTCTCAATCTGCTGCAGATGACGAAGCAGTATGGTGTAAACCGCCTGCTGGGCCATAAGCTGCTGGCCATTGAGCCGGACTGCGTCAAGGCGGAAAACAGGGAAACCGGAGAAGTGCTGACCATCCCGGCTGACACGGTGCTGATGGCAGTGGGGATGCGTCCCCGTCGTCAGGTGGCTTTGCAGTTTGCCCACTCCTGCCCGGAAACCTCCTTCCATATCATAGGTGATGCCGCTTCCTCCGGAGACATTCGTGATGCCGTCTTCCATGCCTTTGAGGCCACCCGCTTTGTGTAAGGAAGGTTTACCATGAAGCTTAGCCTTGTCTTTGCCTTTTATTTGGTTCTGCTGTCCCTCATTGCCTTCATCCTTTACGGCTCCGATAAGAGAAAGGCCAAAACCGGGGCATGGCGAACCAAAGAGTCCGTCCTTCTGGGGGTTGGCCTTATCGGCGGCGCTGCCGGCGCCCTGCTGGGCATGAAGGCCTTCCGCCATAAAACCAAACACTGGTACTTTTGGGTGGTAAACACTCTGGGCCTTGTGCTGCAGCTGGCTCTGCTGCTTCTGCTTTGGCGAAAAGAAATATAACAGACACAAGACCGTGGTCGGTTTGAAGCCGACCACGGTCTTGAGAAAAGCCCTGCCGTTTTGGCAGGGCTTTCTTGCTGGTTTAGAAGGTATCGTAGGGGACGGGACCGTAGGTGTTAGCTACAGGCTCGCTGGGCTTAATAACATATACGAGAACAATGATCCAGCCTACTACGGGAATCAACCCCAAAAGAATACATAGACCGGACTTACCGATGTCATGCAGTCGGCGCCATGTCAGGCCTAAACCGGGCAGCAGCACAGCTAAACTGTACAAACCATCAATGACCGTGAAGATGCCGGCGCCCCTGCCAAGAATACCCAGTACAACCGACACGGCAAAATTGAACAGAAAGAACAGCCAATACTCCTTTCGTCCTGCGCGCCCCTCAAAGCAGACATAGCGGTTCACGACTACATCCAAAAAATTGGCCCAAACCAGCTTGCAGAAATCAACAAATCCCATAGGTGACATCCTTTCGTTTTGTGATGAGATAAGCATACACCAAAAGGGAGGAAAAGAAAAGGGGACAAAGGAAAAATCAAAAATCATATTTTGCGAAAAAAGAAACAATGGCAAGTATTGTGTTTTTTCATTGTGATGCTAAAATATAGGGCAAGTAGCATTCCCGTCAAAGAATGAAAAAAGAGAAAGAGGTAATAGTATGGCTGACGAACTGCGTCCCCCGGAAGGGGATATGGATTACATTGAAAGTGTAAAGAATAATGTGCAGGAGGTTCGTGACCACCGCTTTGACAAGTATTCCTGGTCCAAGCCTCCCAAGAAAATCCCGGAAGATGAAATTGTTGAAACCATTACTACGGAGGTTGGTATTGTTGGCGGCGGTATCGCCGGTCTGGCTGCCGGTGCCCGGCTGACTCAGCTTGGAATCCGTTGCATCGTTGTGGAGAAGTACAAAGGAATTGTGGCCCGTGGTGCCCACATTGCCTGTCTGGAATCCAAATGCATGGAAGAGAACGGCGTGCACATTGATAAGCAACAGTTCGCCCGTGACTGGATGCGTATCTGCGGCAGCCGTGTGAATGAGGACCTGCTCTGGCTTTATATCAATAAGAGCGGTGCTGCACTGCAGTGGCTGCTGGATATCGGCGGTGAGGATGTGGTATGTGCTCTGCACGGCGGCCACTATAAAGGTCCCGATTTTACCGAGTATCCCGGCACCCATTTCCTCTTCCAAAAGGAAGGCAGTACCCGCTATAAGCACAAGGGCGGTGCCCATCTCATGTGTGAGATGGAGCAGAATGTCATTTTGGAGGGCGGCAACCAAATTATCCGCAATACTCGGGTTCAGTATCTGGAAAAGGATGAAGCCGGCCGGGTTAAGGGCTTTATTGCCAAGGGGGAAGACGGCAAATACCGACGCTATGTTGGCACCAGAGGCGTTATTTTGGCTACCGGCGATATCGGCTCCAATCCGGAAATGCTGGATGCTTTCTGCCCCATGGGCCTTAAGCCTAAGCGCAACGGGTATTCCCCTGCCGGTCTGAATACCGGTGACGGCCATCAGATGGCTTACTGGGCAGGGGCTGCCTTTGAAGACCCCTCCTGGGCTCTGTCTCTGCATTTGCTGGCATATTCTATATATTGCTTCTTCTTCCTCCATGTCAACCGTCAGGGTAAGCGCTTTATGAATGAGGATACCTGGGTACAGGCCAAGGCGATTCGCTGCCTGCAGCAGCCCCAGGGCGATTTTGCCTATTCCGTGTTTGATAAAAACTGGTTTGAGCAGGTAGGCGAACGGGCTGAAATCTGCGGCGGACAGTTTACCGACCCTTTGATTTGCTTCTATGGCGATAAATGGTCCCCGGATAACGGCATTGACAAAACCATTGAGCGATATGTCAAAAAGGGAACCTGCTTTAAGGCCGACACTTTAGAGGAGCTGGCGGAACAGATGGAGGTTCCTGTAGAGAATCTGAAGGCCACCGTTGCTCGTTATAATGAGATGGCTGCCCAAGGCAAGGATACGGACTACGGCAAGCGGGCGGAACTGCTGACCCCCATTGTGGAGTCCCCCTTCTATGCTTTGAAATGGGGCCCCGCTCTGCTGAATGTTCACGGCGGCGTCCTCATTGATCCTCAAATGCATGTTCTGGATCTAAACAGCAAGCCCATCCCCGGCCTGTTTGCCATCGGCAATACTGCCGGTGGCCTCTACGGCGTGGATTATCCCTTGCTGCTTAACGGCAACAGCCACTGCCGTGCCATTACCTGGGCACTGGAAGCTGCGGATACCATTTCCAAGGAAAACTAACAGTCGTCTAAATATGAACAACGCCTGGGAAAGCGACTTTTCGCTTTCCCAGGCGTTGTTCGTATACGCGGTAACAGTAGCTGAATTGAAGGCTTAGTATACGATGACTTTATCCAGGAGGCCTAGGCGTGCATGACTGATAACAATCGGAAACAGGTTCGCTGTCTTATTACTTATAACTCGATTGGTTCAAAAACGGGCGGTGGAGTTGCTGAGATAAAATCATCTGGATGCGGATTTACCTTTGTACTAAACCCAACAAATAAGCAGGCGGTCACCGTTCTAGGGTGACCGCCTGCTTCGTGAAAGGGCTGTTTTGGATAGCCGGAGCCCACGATTATTTGCCGAAGTAGCGTTCCAGCAAGCCTGCCAGAGCTTTGCCGTGTCTTGCTTCATCACGGGCCATTTCATGTACCGTGTCGTGGATAGCATCCAAACCATACTGCTTGGCCAGCTTAGCCAAATCGGTTTTGCCGGCGGTAGCGCCGTTTTCAGCGTCTACCCGCATCTGCAGATTCTTCTTGGTGCTGTCGGTAATAACTTCACCCAAAAGCTCAGCAAACTTGGCGGCGTGCTCAGCCTCTTCCAAACCGGCCTTTTCCCAGTACATGCCGATTTCGGGATAGCCTTCCCGATAGGCAACACGGGCCA
>JAKSQI010000035.1 GCA_024404215.1 Oscillospiraceae bacterium | reverse complement strand
CTGGCTCCTAACGGGGACTTTATGTGGTGTGGAGGCATTTTCAGCGCTGATCCCAATGACCCGATTATTGCACACAAAAATGCAGTTATTGATGAGACCTTTGAGGAGCTCAGCCGTACATTCTATCGGTAAATATATCTGACCCTGCATGCCGATTCAGGTCGGCATGCAGGGTCAATCTCAATAACAGGAGTGTATCACAATGAAGGTATTAATTTTCGGAGGTTTTCTCGGCTCGGGTAAAACCACTTGCCTGCTGCAGCTTGCCCGCTATATTGCAGAGCATTCCCAAACGGATAATCCCAACAAGGTCATGATTCTGGAAAATGAAATCGGTGAGGTTGGGGTAGACGATGCCTTCCTGAGGGGCGGCGGTTTTCAGGTGACTAATCTGTTTGCCGGCTGTGCCTGCTGCTCTGTTTCCGGTGAAATGGTAACAGCTGCCGGCCGCATTCAAAAGGAATACGACCCGGAGTGGCTGGTTATTGAAACAACGGGCCTGGCCTACCCGGTTCGCATTCAGGAAAACATGGCCTACTCGCTGGGGCTGGATGCTCGCATTGGGGTTCTGGCAGATGCTTCCCGCTGGCGCAGATTGCGCATTCCCATGGAAAACCTTCTTATGGGGCAAATCTGCGGCTCGGATGCAGTTTTGGTCAATAAAACCGACCTGGTGGATGAGGATACTTTGGCCGGCGTGGACTCTGATATCCTTTTCTTTGAGCCTAAAGCAAACATTTATCACATCAGCGGGCTTCGGCCTGTGGATGAAAGCGTTTGGAAGGGGGTGCTGGGGGAGTGAGTCACCAGCATACACAACAAGAGAATGACATAGCCTGCAGCTGCGGCCATGAGCACCATTCTCACGCTCACCATGATCATGCCCATGGTGATGCCTGTTCCTGCGGCCATGTGCATCACCACCATGACCATGAGGAGTGCACAGACCCCAACTGCAGCTGCCATGAGCAGCATTGCGAGACAGAAAAGCTTCCGGGCATCGTTTATACGCAGGTAAAGCTTCATGATGATGCCAAGGTGGTATCCGGCAGCTTGACTTTGGTTGGGGATTACGAGACCATACGCCGGAGCTTGTCCGAGGGATTGAAGGAGTTTGCTGCTGCGGTTACCGAAAGGGGAGGGCTGATTGGCCATATTAAGGCCTCTGCAAAAATCACAGGAACGGAGATGTTTTCTGTCACCGAAACAGAGGTCATGATAAAGCCGGCGCCGGAGCAACAGATTGACATCGTTCTGGCCGCTATCGTTTTTTTCCTCTCCGAGGAAGAGGCTGAACAGCTGGCACGCAAGGCACTGGAGGCAGCCTGTCCTCCGGCATGATAAAAAGCAAAACACCGTGACCGGAAGGGGTTCTTTCCGGTCACGGTAGCAGCTGTGTCCCGGTCAAGGACGGGATGCAATATTTTTCTTTACACTCTGCAGAAAGTCTGCTATAATACCATAGCAATCAGCATATGCGCCCGTAGCTCAGCTGGATAGAGTGTCAGACTCCGACTCTGAAGGTCATGCGTTCGAATCGCACCGGGCGTACCAGCCCCACCGCAAAAGCGGTGGGGCTTTTTTCACACAAATGCCCCGGGTTCCAAGACCCGGGGCATAATAGTTAACTCAGCTTGGTGCCGCACTCGGTGCAGAAGGCGGTGGCGCCAGGTGCATAAGGAGTGCCGCAGGAAGGGCAGAAGGCCGGAGCGGCTGGGGTGCAGGAATCTGCCTGACTGGGAGTGGAGGAACTTCCATAGTGGGGGACGGAATGGAAGAGCAGAGTATTGCGAATCTCTTCGGCCATATTGGAATACCGACGGTAATCCGGGCTTTTTTCCCGCTCGGCGGCGGAAACACCGGCACCCTCACCGGGAAGACTCACGCTTTCCCGATTCAGTTTCAGGGTCATGGTGTCATAGCAGGGGTGCTGTACCTTGAAGGTAAGAATAAAATCCATGAGGAAATGATAGCGGGGAGGATTAAAGCTGACCAGCTTGCCCTTCTCGTCCTTCTGTTTATCCTCAATACGGTCCTCGGTAATCTCCAAACTGCAGTCCAGTACAGCATCAAAATCGAATACATCGGGATTCTCCAGTGTCACATTATCTGTGGTAACCAGCATGAACTGCTTGCGAGTGGCATCCAACTGAATTTCCTCCACATCCCCATAGCTGCGGGTTAGGGTGAAATCGGCTACGGCTTGACGATTGGCCTCACGGGCCACCAGCTGGCTTCGCAGCTGACGCAGGTCATATTCCTTGATATCACCGGTCCAGGGGGAGAGACGGCTGGCACAGCCTTTGCAGAGAATGCCATCTGCTGCCTTTTTCTTGCCGGTGAGGCCCAGCTTATCACCGCAAATATCGCAGGTTTTCTTTTCAAATAATGCCATAGTTGAACCTCCTGTCAGTTAAATGAATTCGTTCAGGCAACGGTTTTAATGCCCTTTTTACTGAGAAAGCGCCAAAGGCAAAGCAATCCTTTGCCGCAGTACTCCAGCTTGAGGAAGAACCATACCCAAAAGGGGGATAAATGCCAGACAAAACCAGCCAACCAGCCCAGAGGGAGAGAAACCACCCAAAGCAGGATGATATCGGCAACCATGAGAAAGCGGGTGTCACCGCTGCCCCGGAGAATGCCCTTGCTGGTGCAGTAGGCAAGCATTTGCATGGGGGAGAAGATAATCAGATATAGGAATAATTCGTTGCAGACGGATTTTGTGGTTTCCGATACGGAATAGAAGGTCATATAGGTGCCCTTCAAAAGGAATATCAGAGCTGACAGAATCACGCCCATGAGAATGGAGAGCAGAATATAGGCAATGCCTTCCCGATAGGCGCGGTCCGTGTCGCCTTCGCCAATGGTGTTGCCGATAACTACGGCAGAGGCGGCAGCCATACTGGTGTTCACAACGGTCAGCAGTTGGTTGCCGCTGTTAACGATGGAATTGGCGGTAATAAACTCTTCACTCATGTGGCCTACAATGACGCCGGTAAGGCTTAGGCCGATGCCCAGCAGCGTGTCGGAAATCATGACGGGCAGGCTGAAGGTTAGGTACTGTTTAATCAAACCGGCGTCGGTCAAAAATGCATGCCTAAAGCGATAACCAAAGCTTTTTTCAAAGAACACAAAGTAACCGCAGATAAAGCAGAACTCAAAGAGACGAGCGATAACGGTACCGACTGCTGCGCCCAGCACACCCAGACAGGGGAAGCCGAACTTGCCGAAAATGAAAACCCAGTTGAAAAACAGGTTCAAGACAAAGGCGATGATGGAGCTGATAAGGGGGATTTTTACATGGCCGGTACTGCGCAGCAGTGTTGTAACTGTGGTGCAGAGGCCATTAAAAAGGAAGGTACAGCCCAAAAGGCGGAGATAGCCGCTGCCAGCCGTGATAATGGCAGCGTTATTGGTATAGATACGCAGGATGCCACCGGGGAAAAGGACGGTGGCTAGTGTAAAAATGGCACTGACCACGAAGGCAATGCGGAGCACAATGGCAGCAATGGTTTTCATGTCCTCCTTCTTGCCGGCTCCCCAGTATTGGCTGGCTATAACATTGGCACCGCTGCCAATGCCCATGAACATGAAGAGAAAGATGACAAAAAACTGGCCGGACAGGGCAACGCCTGAGATGGCTGTTTCGCCCAAAGTGCCAATCATGATGTTATCAAGGAAATTAATCCCAACGCTGATTAAGGACTGCAGCATAACCGGAATCATGATATGCAGGGTTTTGGCGTAAAAAATCCGATTTTTTAATTCAGATAGAACCATAGTGTGCTCCTTTCCGTGTGGGCTTCAGGATAAAACGTTCAGGTCAGGGCACTGCCCTGACAGAGCTTGCGCTGCTGAAAGACACGGTTGATGGTGTTTAATACCCGTTTTTTATCGGCGCTCCAAAGGGGGGCCAGTAAATCCTTCTTGGGTCCATCACCGGTGAGCCGATGAATAACCAGATCCGGAGGAAGAAGCTCCAGACAGTCACACAGAAGGTTGGCGTAGGCATCCAGGGACAGCGGGGAAAGCAACCCTGCCTGATAATCCTCGGCTAGGTCGGTGCCCTTTAGGACGTGGAGCAGCTGAAGCTTGATACCATTGGAACCGATTTGCCCGATATAGCGGGCAGTAGCCTTCATATCCTCGGCACTTTCGCCGGGTAGGCCCAAAATCATGTGAGTGACAACCTCCAGCCCGGCCTGCTTCAGCCGACAGACGGCATCCTCATAAACCGATAGGTCATAACCACGGCGGATGTACGCGGTGGAGGCCGGATGTATGGTTTGCAGCCCCAGCTCAACCCAAAGGGGTTTCCAATGGTTCAGCTCAGCCAGCAGAGCTATCGTATCCTCCGGCAGGCAGTCCGGGCGGGTAGCAATGGCAACAGCTTCCACATCCGGGTGTTCCCATACCGGGGTGTAGATTTCCCGCAGTCGCTCAACAGGGGCGAAGGTATTGGTGAAGCTTTGAAAGTAGGCGATCAAGCCGCCACCCTTGTTTTTAGAGGCAATCAGAGCGGCGCCGTCCGATAGCTGCTGCTGCAGACTCTTGCCTTGAAAGGTGAAGTCACCGGAACCGCGGCCGGAACAGAAGCGACAGCCCCGGCTGCCCAGGGTACCGTCTCGGTTGGGGCAGGTAAAGCCGCCGTTTAGCGCAACCTTATACATTTTGCGTCCAAAACGGCGGCGCATTTCTTCGTTAAAGCTGTGATAATACACGGGGAAGCTTACAGAAGCTCCTGCAGGCGGCTGGCAATGCGATCCAGGAAATCTGCACTGTTAACGGGGGTAACGGAAACACCCTCGTCTACCAGCCCTGTCAGGTCTTTGGTCATGTAGCCGGCGTTGAGTGTGTCATAGCAGGCCTGCTCCAGCTTGTCGCCGAAGGCGCAGAGGGCGGGGAGTCCATCCTTTTCTCCCCTCTTGCGCAGAGCACCGGACCAGGCAAAAATGGTTGCCATGGGATTGGTAGAGGTTTCCTCGCCCTTCAGGTATTTATAATAGTGACGGGTAACGGTTCCGTGGGCGGCCTCGTATTCGTAATTGCCGTCCGGGGAAACCAAAACGCTGGTCATCATGGCTAAGCTGCCGAAGGCGGTGCTTACCATGTCACTCATGACATCGCCGTCGTAGTTTTTGCAGGCCCAGATAAAACCGCCCTTACTGCGGATGACACGGGCCACGGCATCGTCAATCAGTGTATAGAAGTAGGTGATGCCGAGAGCCTCAAACTGTGCCCGATAGGCTTCAAATTCTTCCTCAAAAATCTGCTTAAAGCGGCCGTCATAAACCTTGCTGATGGTGTCCTTGGTGGAGAACCAAAGGTCCTGCCTAGTATCCAGAGCATACTGGAAGCAGCTGCGGGCAAAGCTGCGGATGCTCTTGTCCTTGTTGTGGCTGCCCTGCCAGATGGCACCGCCCTCCACACGCTGAACGGACAGAGTTTCCACGTTTCCATCGTCGCCTTTGAAGGTTAAAACGGCCTCGCCGGGGGCATCGGGTTTCATTTCCCCGCCGCGGTAGGCATCGCCGTAGGCGTGACGGGCGATGGTAATGGGCTCCTGCCAGTTTTTTACAACCGGATGGATGCTGTCAATGAGAATGGGGGCGCGGAATACGGTGCCGTCCATAATGGCACGGATGGTGCCGTTGGGGCTTTTCCACATTTCGGTCAGCTCGGGGTACTCCTCCATGCGCTGACGGTTGGGAGTGATAGTGGCACACTTGACAGCAACACCGTATTTTTTATTGGCGTTGGCGGCGTCTACAGTAACCTGATCCTTGGTGGCGTTGCGGTTAAGCAAGCCCAAGTCATAATACTCGGTTTTCAAATCCACAAAGGGAAGAATCAGCTTGTCTTTAATCATGGCCCAGAGGATGCGGGTCATTTCGTCGCCGTCCATTTCAACCAGCGGCGTTGTCATCTGTATTTTTTCCATGTTCGGGCTCCTTTGTAAAAGTATGGGACAGAAATCAGGCTTTTCCGCCGGCAGCATAGTAGTTAATCAGACAGCCACGGGTCAGGATAATGCGTTCCTCCTCGCTGAGGCCTTTGCAGAGCAGCTTCAGGTCAGATACACTGCCATCTGCCTTGATGGCCTTGGCTTCAAATTCCTGCTTGCCGGAGAGAATACCGCTTTTCAGACCGGGGATATAAACCCAGTCATAGGTCTGCAAATCAAATTCGCTGCCCTCCGGGAGGGTGAAGGGAACCAGACCCCAGTTGATGCAGTTGGAGCGATAGCGTTTGGTGGCATATTCATAGCAGATGTTGGCAAAGCCACCCAGAACCTTCTGGCAGCTGGCTGCCTGTTCGCGGGCAGAGCCGTCACCGGGCTTACGGGAGAAGACACAGGAACCGACTGACAGGTTGCTGTCATCCCGATTCAGAGCCTTTAGAGTAGCGGCCAAAGCCTCCGGTACATCACCCAAACGATCCCGCACCTGCTTGCTGTCACCTACGTAGGAAGGAACGCGGCGAGACAGAGCAAATTCGCTGAGGGCAATGGGGTTGGAACGATAAGAAGAGGTCTCACCGCTGGGGATGAGCTCATCGGTGGTGGTGACAGGATCGTGGATGACAGCAGTCAGACGGACCAGCATGTTCTCCTGCATTTCCGGCATGGTGGGCCAATCGGTGATATTGGGGCCGAAACGCAGGGGCTCCTCCGGACAGGGATGGCCCCAGCCATTATAGCAGCGCTTCTCGTAAATGCCGCCGTCGTATTCGTAGGCTTTGGGTTCTACGGTATAGTCTACATCGGTAGCGGCGGTCAGAACGCCGCCGTTGGCAGCGGTAGCAGCGATGCTGCGGGCATCCATCAGGGCAACGGCAGCAATTTGGCCGTTGGCTGGCTTGCTGCCTTCTCGGTTAGCGAAGTTGCGGGTAGCATGACGGATGGAAAGACTGTTATGGGCAGGGGTATCACCGGCACCGAAGCAGGGGCCGCAGAAGGCAGACTTCATCAGAACGCCGGCATCCATCAGGGTTTCGGCAGTGCCGTCACGGGTGATAGCACGGCTGATGGGGGCAGAGGAAGGATAGGCAGACATTTCAAAGTAGCCATTGCCAATACTCTTGCCCTTCAAAATGGCGGCAGCTTCACGGAGATTTTCGTACATGCCGCCGGAGCAGCCTACAATAACGCCTTGGTCACAGGTTACCCGGCCCTGAGAATCGATAATATGCTGCAGATCCATGGTGACCTGACCACCCAGGGAAGCGTTGCAGGCTTCGGCGGTTTCTCGGAGGATACGCTCCGGGTCAGCCTGAAGCTCATGAATGGTATAGGCGTTGCTGGGATGGAAGGGCAGGGCAATCATGGCTTCCATAGCTGAGAGGTCAATGGTGACTACCCGGTCATAATAAGCGCCCTCCTCCAAAGCCATTTTTGAATAAGCCTCGGGACGGCCAATGGTGCGGTAGTAGTCTTCTACGGTTTCGTCGGTTTCCCAAACGGAGGTCAGACAGCTGGTTTCCGTGGTCATAACGTCAACGCCAATGCGGAAATCCATGCTCAGATTCTTTACACCGGGACCGGCAAATTCCAGCACCCGGTTTTTGACCCAGCCGCCGGGGAAGGTGGCACCTACCAAAGCAATGGCAACATCATGGGGGCCGATGCCGTGGGGAACCTTACCGGTAAGCCATACCAGAACAACCTCAGGGGGTTCAATATCCCAGGTGTTTTTCAGCAGCTGCTTGGCAAGCTCACCGCCGCCTTCGCCTACACCCAGGGTACCGTAGCAACCGTAGCGGGTGTGGCTGTCGCTGCCCAAAACCATTTTGCCGCAGCCGGCAAATTTTTCACGGGCGTACTGGTGAATGACGGCCTGGTTTGGGGGGACGAAGATACCGCCATATTTCTTGGCGGCGGACAAACCGAAGGCGTGGTCATCCTGGTTGATGGTACCGCCTACGGCACAAAGGCTGTTGTGGCAGTTGGTCAGTGCATAGGGCAGAGGAAATTCCGTCATGCCGGATGCACGAGCCGTTTGAATGATGCCGACATAGGTAATGTCATGGCTGACCATGGCGTCAAAGGTGATGTGCATCAGACCATCGCCCTTGGGGGAATCATGGGCACGTAGAATACGGTAGGCCAGAGTTTTTTCACGGCCGGCAGGCTGAACCGCGTCTGCACGGACAGGGGAGCCGTTTACAATAACAGCGCCGCAGGTGTCCTTTTGAATCATTTTATCCAGCATATAGGTCTCCTCTTTCTTTTTCAGGGATGCCGTCCCGAACGGGACGGATTGTTTACAGATTTCCGGAGGCAAACATAACGGAGGTCAAGGCAACCAAGGGCGCTGTCTCGCAGCGCAGAATACGGCTGCCCATGGTAACAGAAAGCATGCCCGTCTCCTTGGCCAGCAGAGCCTCTTTATTGTCAAAACCACCCTCGGGACCGGCGAGAATGGAAACCGTTTTGGCTTCCAAACGGCTCTCCATGGCTGCTTTCAGGCTGAGCTCTGTTTCGTCCTCATAGCAGAAAAGGGCTAAGTCAGCGGCGGCGGCCATTTCAGCGGCGGCGGCAAAGGAGCTGACCGAGGTAACGGTAGGAACAATGCCCCGTCCGCACTGCTTGGCGGCCTCTTCGGCTATACGGGAGAGGCGAACCATGCGCTTGGCCAAAGAGGAACCCTCCGGACGGGCGACACAGCGACGGGAAGGGAAGAGGACAATCTGGACAGCCCCCAGCTCCACAGATTTCTGAACCACATGCTCCAGCTTATCACCTTTGGAGAAGGCCACATAAACCGTAGCCTTAACGGTAGGCTCGCCAACGGAAGGGGCTGTACTGAGAACCTCAGCCTCGGCACCTTCTTTATCCATTTTTGTCAGTACGCAGCTGTAATCGGTTCCGTTTCCATCGCAGACGGTAAAGGTTTCACCGTTACGGATGCGCAGAGCCTTGATGTGCTCGGCATCACTGCTGCTGAGATAAGCTATGCCGCCGAAAATATTGGAGGCGGTTACAAAAAATCTTGCCATGCATTCACTCCCTTTTTGACCCGTTCATTGTAGCAGAAAAGGGCGCTCTGGGCAAGGGCTTCCAACTCAAAAATGCAAGATGAAGTAAACTTTCCTGCAAAAAGCCCTGTTTGGCTTTTTGCCTCTGGATATGGACTTCTTCTTGTCAAGCGGAGCAAAGTCAGCTACAATGACATTCAAGAGTAAACGCCGCAAGAGGTGATGACATGAAAAAGAGAATAACTCTGCTTTTGGCCTTGCTTTTAACTCTTGGTCTGCTGCAGCCTGCCGCTTTGGCTGTGAGCCGTTATGAAGACAGGGAGGAGGATCACAGCCCGATTGCCTATCGGGACATGAGCTGGCGGGATTATGACGACAGCCGCGTAGAGAAGGCAGCGGAGGCCCTTTCCCTGGCCTGCCGGGAGGAGAATAACAAGGACGCGGTTCAGGCCTGCTATCATGATTTGCTGGCGGCTTTGGATGAAACAGATACTAAATACAATCTGGCAGAGATTGCCTACTACCGGGATGTTACAGACCAGGAGGCTGCCCTGGGGGCGCTGGCTCTTGACTGTGCATTCCGGCTGGACCTGGATAAGGTTTATCTGGCTTTGGCAGACCTCATGGATTCGGCATACGCTTCCGTTTTGGTTCGCGAAATCGGAACAACAGCCTTCTCCTTTCAGGGCTATGAGGGTATGACGGAAGAGGAAGCAGCATCCTATCAGCGGGAAAGCGAGATGGTTCAGGAGTACGGAAGTTCCGAAAGCCGGACCTATGAAGAGCTGGCGGAGCTTTTCATCCTACTGCTGGCGGAATGGAAATATCAGGCGGAGGACTATGGCTACGATAGCTATCGGGACTATGCCTATGACGGCATTTACTACCGGGAGTATGCCCCGGAAGATGTCATAAAATACCGAGAGAATGAGAAAGCCTAAAAGATTCCACTAGCAGCAGAGCTGACAGAGCTTATGCTGGAATCCGATAGCTACTATGAGCTCTGGCAGCAGCAGGGACCGGAAAGCCAGCAGATTCTGGATTTTCTGGAGAGTCATATGGAAGACCTGGCGCCGGAGCTGATGCCGGCCCTGCGCTGTATGCTGGACTACGGGCTTTATGATTTGGACAGAGGGGCAAACCGGGCAGACATAGGCTATACCACCAATCTTTACAGCTATGGTGTGCCCTTCCTTTTCAGCTTGGCCTATGGAGACGCAGAGGACTACACCAACGCCATTCATGAGTTTGGACACTTTAATCAGATGTATCATCATGCCGGACACTATCTGTATGATTATTCAGACTATGACCTTAGCGAGGTCCACTCTCAAGGGCTGGAGCTTCTCTTTTTGGAGTATGCGGAGGATATGGTAGGGGAAGAATATGAGGAGGATTTCTGCCGCTATACCATCTGGTCCATGCTGGACAGTGTCATTGAGGGATGCCTTTACGATGAATTTCTGGAGCTGGCGTTTGAGGAAGAAAATCCAAGCCCGGATGGTCTCCGGGAGCTTTTTCAACAGGTTTCCGTGGAATATGGCTATGATGGCAACGATGGTGAAATCTGGACAGAAATCAGTCACAACTTTGAATCGCCCTTCTATTATATCAGTTATTCCGTGTCGGCCATGACAGCGCTGGAACTGTATACCGAATCCCTGAAGGACCGGGAAGGGGCTATTGAAACCTATCTGAAGCTGACGGCCCTGCCGGCAGATACAGGCTTCTTGACAGCTGTGAAAAAGGTTGGCATGAGCAATCCCTTGCAGGAGAATTCCATAAAGGAGATGGCGGATGTCCTGAACCGGCGTTATCTTCAAGGGGAAGAGCAACCGGAAGAAGCAACGGCCGTCCGGAAACAGGACGGGGGAAAGGGATTGCTGGTCATAAGCATTGGCGGTCTGATTTTGATAATAGGCCTTTTGACGTTGGGTGCTCTTCTTCAAAGGCGTAGGGAGCAAGCAGCGGAGGCCGGGCTGACTGAAGAAAAAGACAACCCCATGTAACAGGAGGAAAGATGTATGAACGAGGAATGCTTAATCTGCAAGGAACCCTTGGAGTATCTGGAAAAGGACATCCTGATGGAATGCGCCCTCTGCCATAAAAAAGAGAACAGTAAAACCCATTGCCGGCAGGGGCATTATATTTGCAATGCCTGCCATACCGGCGGCATGGAGGCCATAATGGATTTTTGCCTGAAGGAAGAGTCCAAAAATCCTATTGAGCTGCTGGAAAGGCTGATGGACATGCCCTTCTGCCATATGCACGGGCCGGAGCACCATGTGCTGGTTGGAGCTGCGCTCCTAACCGCCTATCACAATGCGGGCGGTAGGGTTGACCTGCCCTCGGCTTTAACAGAGATAGTGAAGCGAGGGAAGGAGGTTCCCGGCGGGGCCTGCGGCTTCTGGGGGGCCTGCGGCGCCGGCATCAGCAGCGGCATGTTTGTATCCATTCTTACCAAAGCTACTCCACTGGCGGGAGAAGCCTGGGGGCTGGCGAATCAAATGCCGTCACAAGCTTTGGAGAGTATCGGTGCTGTAGGGGGGCCCCGTTGCTGCAAGCGGGATTCCTTCCTGTCTGTTTTGGCTGCTGCTGCCTTTGCCCGGGAGCATTTCGGCGTGCAGATGGAAACTGGTAAAGTGAGCTGCCGATATTCCGGCAGGAACAATCAGTGCCTGGGAGCCCGCTGCCCCTTTTCACCCAAGAGAAAGGATGCTTAAGTATGTCAATCCAAATCAGAAAAGCCAGAACTGAGGATCTGGAGGAGCTTCTGACTCTTTATGATGCGGCCAAAGCTTTCATGGAGCAGCACGGCAACCCTCATCAGTGGACCGGTGACGACGCTGTAACTCGCGAAGGGCTGGAAGCCCTGATCGTAAAGGACGTACTCTTTGTTGGGGAAGAGCAAGGGAACATCCGTTTTTCCTTTGCCTATATTCTGGGAGAGGACCCGACCTATGGGATTATAGACGATGGAGCTTGGCTTAATGAGGAATTCTACGGGACGGTTCATCGGGTTGCCAGTGACGGAAGCAGCAAGGGGGTAGTCAAGGTCATTACTCAGTGGGCACTGGAACAAAATCCCAATCTGCGTATCGATACCCACCACGATAATTATGTGATGCAAAAGGCCTTGGCCAAAGAAGGCTTTACCCGCTGCGGTATTATCCACCTTGCCAATGGCGACCCACG
>JAKSQI010000034.1 GCA_024404215.1 Oscillospiraceae bacterium | reverse complement strand
CCACCAGTGCGGGAGAGAAGAAGGTTTCCTGCTGAGAGCCCCAGTCATCGTGGAAGAAGACCGCATTAACTTCAGGGAAATACTTGAAGATGTGATCAAAGATATCAATGTAGAGGTCGGTCAGCTTGGTAAAGAAAGCGGTAACATCTTCCTGATAATCTTCATCAAAGGTTGCCATCAGAGCGTTCTCAAACTCCATCATGGCAATCAGACGCTCAAAGTAGCCGGAGAAGAACCACAGCTGGTTGAAATTGGTTTCCTGCAGATAGCCGCCTCTGTTTCTGGCAGCGCAGCCTTCCCAATCCCAAGAATCAACATCGGGCCATACAACCTTGTCGTACCACTCGTCAGCATCCTCCATGAAGGGGATACCGGGACGAACCATGGAACCGCCAACCTGCTCAACATATTCCCAGTCAATGCCGAACATGTCCTTACCGCCCTTCATCTCCAGGTGGAAGTACTTGGGCATGGAAGCCTCAAATACGAAAGCACGGGCAATAACATCGGGAATGATGTCAGGGTTGAATACGGTGGTGTCAGAAGCCTGATACAGCATCCACCAGGGCTCACCGTTCTGCAGAGCCTTGAAAGCATCGTGCTGGTTCAAGGGATAGCTGGGCAGTTTGATAGGGGTACCGAAAACAACGGACTCCTTCATTTCCAGTTCTTTGGGATCAAATTTTGCTACCATTAAAATGTCCTCCTTGGAGTAATAATTCTTCTGTAGGCCGAAGCCCAAACATATCTCATTTGCTTACAAACGCTATTTTAGAATACCATATTCTTCTCCCTTCCGTCAAGAATGAGAAAACTGACGAATTCCCAAAAAATAGTACGATTTGTTGACAAATTTGACGAATAATACCTAGGCCAGCCGGATGTCCCCCCGAATGGTATGCTGGGCATTGCCGAAGGCCAGCGGCGTCAAAGCCTGGCTTGCTAAAACATTGATGTTCCCCCGGCTATCAATTCCCTTCTCATCCGGTGTATACCAGGCCCCCTGGGCTATTGCGGCCACGCCGGGCATCACCCCTTCGGTTACTTTAGCCGACAGGCGCATAGTGCCGCGCTGATTGAATACCAGCACCAAATCTCCGTCGTGAATTCCACGGGCCTCCGCATCTGCAGGATGCAGATGCACCCGCTGGGGATCTAAAGCCTCCATGTCCGGGTTGTTATCGTGGATGGAGTGACAACGGCGCTTGGTATGATAGCCCACCAGCTGCAAAGGGTAGGGGCCGGGCTCAACTCCCTCGTCCGACGGTACATACCTGGGGATACCGGGAATCACATCCGGTTTTCCCCTTTCAAACAGGGTTGGTGAAAATATTTCAATTTTACCGGAAGGTGTCGGGAAGGGATAGTGAGCCGGGTCGGCAATTTCCTTCGCAAAAGCCACGTGACAGAGCGTGTTTTCATACCGATAGACCCCTGCCCTCTTGAAATCCTCATAGGCGGGCAGCTCCGGCACCTGCCGTTTCAGTTTTTCATAGCAGGTCTCCAGCCAGTCTTCTACCGTCTCATGCCCTTGGGTAAAGGCCTGCTCAAGCCCTAAGCGACGGGCAATTTCCTTCAGCCAGTCATATTCATGGCGGCACTCCCCCAAAGGCTCCACAACCTTGTTAACGGCGCCGAAAAACTCCCCGGCAACCCAAGGGGTGACCATATTGTTGGTTTCCAGGAAGGAAACCGCCGGCAGCACCACATCGGCAAAGCGGGCGCTGGGGGTCAGGAACACATCACTGCAGAGGATGAATTCGCACCGGCTTTCATCCTTCAGCAGGGCAGCAGTGCGGTTGATATCCCCATGCTGGTTGATAAGAGCATTGCCCCCCAGATTCACAATCATTTTGATATCCGCCGACAGGGCATCCACGCCGATAACCCCGGCTTCTGCCCCCATGCCCATCCCCTGTTCCAGAGCCTTGGTCCAGGCATAGACCGGAATCTTGCCTGGATAGGGATTGGCTGCCTTTTCAAAGTGGGGCATGGGCGGCATGGGACGCCAGGAGCCACTGCCGGAGCTGCCCCCTGCTTTGCCCACATTGCCGGTAAGGCAGGCCAGCATAATGGCACCGCGGGTAGTCTGTTCCCCGTTTCCATTCCGCTGGGGACCATAGCCCGGCAGCAAAGCCGCCGCAGGGGCCATAGCATAGCGTCGGGCCAGAGAGCGAATGGCATCGGCAGGCAGTCCGGAAATGGCCGCCGCCCATTCCGGTGTTTTGGCCAAACCGTCCCGAAGGCCTTGAAGGTAAGAAAAATAATCCTCCTCCCCTTCATAGCCTTCAGGCATGGTTTCATGGGTAAAGCCTTGACAGTAGCTTTCAATAAACTGTCTGTCGTAAAGCTCCTCCTCCAGCATTACATAGGCCATGGCATCCATCACAGCCGAATCGGAGGTAGGACGGATGGGCAGCCATTCCGCCTTTAGCTGCCGGGCGGTATCACTGTACCTGGGGTCCACACATACAATGGGTATCCCCTGCTTTTGCGCCAGCCTCAGATAAAACATCAAGCTGTCAAAGCGGATTTCTGCGGGATTGTGCCCCCAAAGAATAATCAATGAGGAATGGAGCAGGTCTTCAAAGCTGTTGCCGCAGAGGCTTGTTCCGTAAAGATAGGAGGTTGTATAGGCAATGCAGGCATTGCTGTAGGAGTTATAGTAGCCCAAATAGCCGCCATCCAAAGCCAGCAGATGCTTAGCCAAATCAATGGGGGTAATAACCCCGCTGACTCCCCAGCCGTAATGCACATAACGGGATTCCGGCCCATAGGCATCCCGAATGCGAATCCATTGCCTTGTTATCAAGTCCAGTGCTTCCTCCCAGCTGGCCTGGCGAAAGCGGCCTTCTCCCCGCTCCCCCACACGAATCAGAGGATGCAGCAGACGCTTAGCCTCATCCAGATAGGTTTTGTGATAGTTTAGGCCCCGGGCACAGGCCGTCAATGGAGGGCATTTAGGGTTGCCCGCGGAGGTGTCCGTTGTCAGCTTCTCTACCCGACCCTTTTCCACATGGGCATATAAAAGGCAACGTCCGCCACAGTTATTCATTCCCATGGTAGGAATAATCATGATATCACCTGTCTTTCCTGGCATCAGTGTAACCGGGCAGCCGAACTTTTGCAACAAAATCGTCCAAAATCTCTGCCAAGACTTGTCAAAAATGTGTCAATCCTGTATGATACCTGTACTAAGTGTATAGGAGGATTCACATGTCAATCGTAAAAAAATGGAACGGCATCCCTTTGATTTTTCGTATTCTCTGCGGCTTGATTATTGGCGCTGTTCTTGGCCTTCTGGCTCCTGGCCTTTCCGTCATATCCCTTTTGGGTAAGGTCTTCGTCGGTGCCTTGAAAGCCGTCGCCCCCGTTTTGGTTTTTGTACTAGTCATGAGCGCTCTGGCTAACGCCTCCGGTAATATCGGCGGTCGTTTCCGTACCGTCATTATTCTTTACATGCTCAGTACTTTTTTGGCTGCTGTCATCGCCGTTTTGGCCAGCTTTGCCTTCCCGGTTACCATGACTTTGGATGTAGTCGCTGCTGAGAACACCCCTCCCGGCAGTATTGGTGAGGTTTTGACCAACCTGATTACCAATATGGTTACCAATCCTGTCACCTCTCTGGCCAATGCCAACTACATCGGCATTCTCTTCTGGGCCATTATTTTCGGCGTGGGCCTGAAGAAATGTGCCTCTCCTCAGACTCGTTTGGTTTTCCAGGAGCTGTCCGATGTGGTCAGCACAGCCGTTCGCGGTATCATCAGCCTGGCTCCCTTCGGTATTCTGGGGCTTGTTTACGATGCAGTTGGCGAAAGCGGTCTGGCCATCTTCACCGATTACGGCAAGCTGCTGGCAGTTCTGGTTGGTTCCATGCTGGCCGTTGCCCTGATTGTTGACCCGCTGATTTCTTTCCTCTTCCTGCGCCGCAATCCCTATCCCTTGGTTCTGCGCTGTCTAAAGGATTCTGGACTCACAGCCTTCTTTACCAGAAGCTCGGCTGCCAACATTCCCGTTAACATGACCCTTTGTGAAAACCTGGGTTTAGATAAGGACTTCTACTCTGTTTCTATCCCTTTGGGTGCTACCATTAACATGGACGGCGCTGCCATAACCATCACGGTTATGACTCTGGCTGCCGCCCACAGCCTTGGCTATCACATTGACTTTGCTTCTGCCATTCTCCTGAGTCTGCTGGCCACCATCGGCGCCTGCGGTGCCTCCGGCGTTGCCGGTGGCTCTCTGCTGCTGATTCCCATGGCCTGCTCCCTGTTCGGTATCAGCAACGATATTGCCATGCAGGTGGTTACTGTTGGCTTCATTATCGGTGTTGTTCAGGACTCCGTTGAAACCGCCCTGAACTCCAGCGGTGATGTTATGTTTGCTGCCACTGCTGAATACCACGACCGCGCCAAGCGGGGTGAACCCATGCGTTTTTTGGGCCGCGACGAATAATTGATTTGATTTACAGCAAAAAGGTGCTGCAAAGCTTAATGCTTTGCAGCACCTTTTTGCTGTCATCAAGCTTCTCTTGATCTATACCTGTAAAGGCGCGGAGCCAAAAGGGCAATCAAAATGACCCAACTGATATCATAGGACCAATACACAACTCTCATGGTATGTAGAATCGGTATAAGGATGGCACACCAAAGCACTCGAAAAACACAATATGAACACAAAGACCCAAACATTGGATATGTAGTATTCCCAAGCCCGCGTATGGCGCCAATCAGCATTTGATTAATAGCAAACATGAAATAAAACGGATAGTTCCAATAAATGGCTTCTAATGCATTTTCAATGACACCGGCATCCCGGGTAAAAAGAAAGACCAGCCAGCGGGAAGTAAAAACCAATATCCCGCTAAGGACCAGGCATCCCCCCACAGATAGCTTCATTCCTATCCTCAGTCCTTGAAAAACTCGTTTCAGTTTCCCGGCCCCTTCGTTTTGACTTATAAAGGCAGTCAGTGCCAGTCCAAAAGCAAATAAAGGGTAGTACAGAAATCCCTCAATGCGCGCATAAACCGTCATTCCGGCCATGGCATCAGGCCCGAAGGAATTAATGTAGGTTTGAAGCACAAGGGAAGAAATGCTCATAAAAACGGCTTGCAATCCGGCAGGCAATCCCTTTGCCGCGCTCTCTCTCAAATACAAACGATTCAGCGCTAACCCATCCAGCCTAAACTCTTCTTCCATGGAGCAGAGTTTTGCCACAACCAGCAGCATTGCTATGATTTGAGATATCAAAGTCGCTAAAGCAGCACCTCGTATTCCCATGTCCAGGCCAACTAAAAACAAAAGATTTAAAAGGACATTTAATCCGGCAGAACAAAGCAGGACAGCCAAGGGTGTACGAGTATTGCCAAGGGCACGCAGTACCGCAGCGGCAACATTATACACCAATTGAGGCAGCATTCCCCAAAAGCATATGCGCAGATAATCCCTGGCCATAAGCATAATCTCGGGTGGTGTTTTCAAATATCTGAGAAACGCACCGGTCCCGGCAAGACCAACCCCGGTAAAAAACAGTCCGGCCAGCACACTGAGTGTCATGCATGTTTTTATTGCCTGTTTTAGCTCTGCCTTATCTCCGTGTCCGTAGAGGTGCCCTAGAATAATGCTCATGCCGGCAGATAGACCGACAAAGAAATTCACTATCACACTAAGAAGTAAGGATGTTGTTCCCTGTGCGGCAAGCGCCTCCGAACCGATGCAGTGGCCCAGCATCGCAGCATCTGCCATAGTATACAGCTGCTGTAAAAGCTGTGTCATCAAAAGCGGAAACATATATCGCAAAAGTTGGGGTAAAATCGGTCCTTCCGTCATCAGCCGCTGTGTGCTGGCATGGTGGGGACAGCTCACAGCACTTTCCTCTGTTATGTGATGGCATACGGTCTCCTTCATGCAAAGGCCCCCTTTTCCATTATATACAAAAAAGTATAAATCAAGAAAAAGGGGGCGGTTATAGCCGGATTTTTATGAGAGATATATAAGAATCCGTTATATTTCCTTTGACGTGTTTTGTTCACCGGCAATTGCCAGACGTACATGAGTCAAAAAGTGTTCAGCTGTATGCGACAAAGGTCTGCCCTGGGCCGTAATACATCCAAAGCGTATTCCGTCGCCAAAGCCTTCCAATGTTAACCGTTGAACTCCAAGTCGGGTATATCTGTCTTTCAGCCAATAACTGCTGAGATTGCAAAGGTCAGTTGTTTTTAACAGCTGCATCATAGTATAGTCACTGTTTGTGCGAACAACGCAAATCGGCATTACGGATGCCGAAGGATGACTTACCGAGAGGAGGTCGCTTATTGAGAAAAAATCATCCTCATTTTGAACAAATCTAAGTCCACGCAGTTCATCCAGAGAAACGGACTGCCTTCCATGCAAAGGACTGTTTTCTCCCACATAGAGTACGAGATCTGTATTCAGTAAGGAGTCAAACCGAAGTCGATGCTGTTCCAGCAAGCGCCGCAAGGCAGGCTGCTGCCGTTCTGCAATAAAGACAAAACCCAGCTCAGCTTCGCCGGAGGAAACCCGACTGAGAACCGTCTCCACGCCGCCTTCATAATAACGATAGTGACAATTTCCGCAGTCATGAATTTGATAGTAATCAGTAAACAAGGCCGCCATGTTACTGCTTGGCGTCGTGATGATGGATAGGGATTCCTTCGCCCGCTGTGCCGCAGCATCTGCCATTAGCCTTTGCTCTGTCAGTGCCCTAACGGCATAGTCGTAAACCCGGCGGCCTTGCTCCGTCAGGCGTACTCCATAGTGGGTCCGGTCAAACAGCTTGGTCCCTAGCTCCTGCTCCAAACTGCGAATCACCGAACTGACATGGGGCTGTGAGGTGTAAAGCAGTTCCGCGGCAGCGCTCAAGCTCTGTCGCTCTGCTGCTGTAACAAAATAATCTAATTGTCTGAAATCCATGGTGAATTTCCTTCCCTCTGATCCTGTCGTAAAAACGGCGAGGCATCTCTTAAGTTAATCCTCCACACAGATAAGGACGGTACGAGCATAAAAGTAACTTGGATTGCAGGTAGACAGCACCAGAAGCCTGCTTTCGCTGTCCACGGAAACAGAAGAATTAAGGGCAACAGCATGGGAGGAGATATAGGACAGCAGGCCATCCATGTCTGCAGGCTCCCCCACCTGAGTAAAGACCGGGTCACTGACTGCATCAGCAATCATGGCCGCCCAGACGCGGTAATGCAGGGTGGTATCCGGCAGGGACACATAAACATCTCCCCGGTCCGCCAAATAGTCCGCTTCCAGATAGCGATTCAAATTACTGAACATGGTTCCGTCATTCATATTATGGCCGAAGAGAACCGTTAGGTGGTCCGTCATATCCCGCTTGTTCCGGAAATCCAGAAAGAGGGTACCGGAGCGGACATAGCTACCATCCAAGGCAGATCGGATATAGGTCCCATTGTCCTCCCCGATGGCAAAGGGATGACTGATGTCGGCACCCTCCAGGGTGAGCCAGCCAACGGCGTCGGGGTACTGCTCCACCAGTTCACGGATTTCCGGATTGGACAAATCTGTCAGTTCAGGCTCCCGCATGCTGTTCCCCTCCTGCTCTGGCCGGATTGCATCTACTACAGACGCTAGAAGGACTTCCGGTTTTCGGATTAGGGGCTGATAGTCAGTCTGCAAGGCGGACAGATAGTTGGCAGATAAGCGACGGGTCACCAGTTCACGAGTCAGCAGACCCGCCGAAGCAGTAAAGACCAAAAAGAAGAAAATCAGCAGCAGCATTCTTATCTTCTTTTTCATGAAAACACCTCTTTTCTTCTAAGAAAAGCAGATTACACAAATTCTGTCTCAATGGTGAGGAAAACCTTTTTGCCGGGATAAAGCTCCGCCATGTAAGCCTTGAATTCTTCCTGAAGTCTATCCCAGTTTCGCAGGCTGTAGTCTACAATAAAGTCACAGTAAATATCCTGACTTTTCTCGTCAATGTATACGGCATGAAAGCTTTTTACATGGTCCTTAGACCGCACAAAGGAAGCGATGGCGCCGCGTAATTCCTTACCGGAATCGCTGTTCCGGTCAACCGCATAAATGCCAAAAACCATGGTTACCCGATACTCCTGCAGGATTCTCAGTTGAAGCTCATGGAGGAACTGATAGCTTTCTCCAACGGTTTTCCCGCAGTCAATTTCTACATTGACCGAGCCGGACCAGGCATCCGGTCCGTAATTGTGCAACATCATGTCCGCCGCTGCCACAATGCCTTCCGTTCCCCGTATTTCCTGATAGAGCTTTTTCGCCAGTTCTTCATCGCCGGGTCGTCCAATAATATCCCCCAGAGTAGCTTTCAGGGCATCAAAGCCGGCCTTAAGAATGAGCAGAGAGGTCAGCAAACCGGCGTAGGCATCCAGGTTGCGGTGAAAGATTAGTAAAACCAAGGCCGAAAGAATGGTAATTACGGAAGCAAAGGAGTCTGCCCGGCACTCACTGCCAACAGCCTCCAAAGCGCCGGAATCGGCCTTTTTCCCCATGCGAATGGTGTAATTGCCCAGGAAAAACTTGATGACGGCTGACAAGGCCACAAGAGCCAGGGCCAGGTAGGAAATGGAGATTTCCTCAGGATGAACAATCAGCTTTATTGAACTGATAACCATCTCAATGCCGGTTACCAAAATAACCACGGCAATAACCAAGCTGCCAATGTATTCAATCCGTCCATACCCAAAGGGGTGCTTCTCATCCGGGTGCTTTCTGGCCAGTTTGGCCCCAACCAGGGTCATGACCGAGCTCAGCACATCCGCTGCATTGTTGGCACCCTCCGATATGATAGCAATGGAAGAGGTCAACAGGCCAAGTATTATTTTTATCAAGGCAATCAGCACATTGGCTAGAATGCCAATACCGGAGGTTGTGGCAATAATACCATCCCTGGTTTCCGGGTTCTGCCGAAAAAGCTTATAAAAGAGTTTCATGTCTTGCTTCCTTTCTTCCGAGTTCTAGGAATTAAAAGCCCAGGCTCTTCAAGCCGGCATCATCCAGAAACACATAACCGGAACCGGGTCGGAAGGTCAGATAGATCTCAGCGGCACTGACAGCCACAGCCACCAAAGCCCACAGCGGCCAAGTCTTCTTTGCCCAGCTTCTGTTTGCCAGCAGCAGGCCAAACAGAACACAGAGAATCATGTCGCCCAGATAAAAAATGATGTCCAGAAATAGAACGGAGCTGCCGGTTAGAGACTGGTAGAGAGAAAAAAGGCCAAGCTGAAGCAGCATGCCGGTTATTCCGGCCACGACCATGCCAGACAAATAGGCACCGTTTCTTCTGCGGATGCTCAAAAGGATCCCTACTACTAAAAAAGGCACCCAAATCATTTTCATGTGCTCCCAGCTGGTTTCATTTGCCGGAAAAACCAGGCTTAGAACCGTTCGGATGGGTTCAGCAGAAACCGCATCGCAGACAAAATGCATACAAGTTCCCGCCACACACATGATGGCAATCATCAAAGCAAGGGACTTCTTTCTCATGTTCTATCCTCCACCCCCAACCGATTGAACCAGGCTCTTTCCTCAAAGGTCTTTTTCTTTGGTCCGCGCACCTCATCCTTGGCTTTACCAACCGGCAGAAGACAAACCACTTCGTATCCGGAGGGCAGCTCCAGTATTTCTGCAATTTTGTCGCACACCCTTTTTTCATCCGTTATCTGCCCTTCATACCAGCAGCTCTGGTAGCCCAGCTCTGCTATGGCCAGCAGCATATTCTCAATAGCCGCAGAATAGTCCTGAACGGCATAGCAAATATTTCGCAGCGCCGGAATCCGCTGAGTAAGAACGCAAAGGAAAACCGGGGCGGTCCGGGCAAGAGGCGGATTCAGCACAGCTTTGATCCGTGCAACCAAGATAGGGTCATCCACAGCGACAAAGCTGGTTGTTTGCTTATTACAGCCGGAGGGAGCCGCCATGCCGGCTTCCATTATGATTTTTAGTTCTTCTCTTGTAGGAAGGCAATCACTGAGATATTCCCCCCGATAGCAATGTCTGTCCATAATGCGCTCAATTGTATTCATGTCAGCCTCCATGATAAACCATCTTATCTGAGCTCCTTTACGAAGCTTGTTTTTTACGCTTCAGTTTCCGGGCCGGAGGCCTTGCCTGCCGGCCCGGAATCCAAGGGTTTTATTCGTTTAGAAAAGCTGGCCGGGAAGCTGCAGCTTCACCTTTTCCGGGAACTGCCTGTCAAATTCCTCAGCCTCTGCTTCATCCACCAGGTAGCCGACCGGAGTGGCATACTCACCGGTAATCCCGGCCAGATAGCCCTCCCGCAGCTCCTTGCAAAGAAAGAAGGAGGAATCCTCCCCCTCAGGAAGCCCATGATAACGGATACCATAGTCGGCGGCATAGGTAAAGCCGCTCTTTCCGTAGAAGTCCAGATTGCCTTCACAGCACAAGGCCCCGCAGCCAAGCTCTGCTGCCTTCTGTAGAGAATAATCCAGCAAAAGCTTGCCATAGCCCTTTCTTTTCCGTTCCGGAGCTATGCAGATAGGGCCCATGGTCATAATGGGAATGCTTCTGCCGTCATCGGCTTTGATTTCAGCCCTCATGAACATGTTCTGGCCAATCAGTCTGCCGTCCTCTTCCATGACAAAAGCAAGCTCGGGAACATATGCCGCATCCATTCTCAGCCGATGGATGACGTAGTGCTCCAGACAGCCCGGGCGATACACATTCCAGAAGCTCTCTCGGACCAGGTTTTCTACCTTTTGGAAGTCTTCTTTCTTCTCTAAACGAATGATAATGTTATTTGCATTCATTGTTTTTCCTCCTGAATATTGTTAACGTCAATTGGCTTTATGCCGGGAGGCTGGACTGGTTACGCAACCTCCCGGTTACGCAACAATCTCCGGTGTTTGGTACTTAATCAAAAAGCACTCTCCTAAAAATAAAAATCTATAATCAGGCCTTTAGGCCGGACTATCTCATGCTTGTGTCAACAGGGACGGTTTGAATTGACACATTCACAGGAACAAAGCTCCCCCATAAACATGGGAATGTATCGTCCCGATAAACTGTAATCTATTTCTTTGTGCGCCGTTCAATTCTTTTAGATGAGACGACTGCATATATCAAAGCACCAATTACTAAAGGTATTTCTAAAAACTGTATTATTTCCTTCTGAAGAACAAGGGACATCCCTATCACAAGAAAGACTGCACTAAGCAAAGCAAACACAATTGCTGATTGCCTGTAATGAGGAGTTTTATCCATTTTCTCACGTTCCTCTTTGGATGCCCAAATATATGCGTTGTTAAACAGGAATCCTTTTTCTGCGAACTGACAGGCACTTGTTAATACAAAAACTCCCGCTAAAACAAAAGCTATTATAGCTACTACTAATTCTGCAGTTGTCATGGAATTCCTCCATCAAATCTGAATTCATCACTCTGGCAATCGTTCTGTAGTTGCACCCTGTGCTTGAGCCAGTAGACATACCGTCTCCACATGGGTTAACACGACAGTAAGTACGTCTTGTATCGTAATTTAGTTCCAGTCCGTTTGTGGAAACATATCCACGAATGTTTTTAACGATAGAAAAATAATCGTTAAATGGTTTTCATTTTTATATCCAATAGCAAATACTAATATTACTCATCTATTGTTTCATAGTAATATGAGTAATCAATTCCTTTCATAAATATCTCACGATCGTTTGTCTTATCAGTCATTGCCGATTTCAGAAGATTTTTAATGAAAGTAGAATCGAATGGACTTCTCTCCATCGCATGAAGATAATCTTTTTTATCTATCTGTTGCCAATCTATACATTTGTCAATTCTGGATTTCAAAAGATGATCAAGCCAGATTCTTGTTGCACGACCATTACCTTCCATAAAGGGATGAGCAACATTCATTTCGATATACTTATCTATTATTTCGTCTTCACTAGTCTCTGGCATGGCTTCTATTTGGCGAAAGGTTTCGTCTAAATACATACTATTCGCAAAAACAAATCCACCCTTTGATATATTTTTCGTTCTTATTATTCCTGCAAAATCATATAACCCACCAAAAAGAAATGCATGTATCTGCTGTAATCCTTTAACAGTTCCTACTTCCGTAGCATCCAAAATAGAATTCTCATATAATTCGTATGCGTTTCGTTTGCTCTGCTCATCGATTGGATCACTCATTCCGATAATCCAATCTGAGAATTGTGATTTACTACTTGTTGGCAAAAGCAACAGCAATCGATTAATACCTTTTTGATTTAAACAATCCGTAGCATATTGTTTTCCATCTGCAGCTGTCAACTTCAGTTGTCTACAAAACGAGGACAACTCCAGATGTCTGCTCTTAAATGTATTCCAATATCTACGAGCATTCTTGCTTCCTACCAAAGCTTGCACAACATCAGTAGCTGCGTACCACCAGTTTTTATCTTCGTCAGACCATCTTGCTCGAACAGGCACTGAATTAAAAAAACGTATTGAAGTTTTCGCAATCAT
>JAKSQI010000033.1 GCA_024404215.1 Oscillospiraceae bacterium | reverse complement strand
GAAGTCCACAATAATGATAAATACGACGGTCATTGCCACGTGAAGGTCGATATTTATTTTTCAGTTATCGGAATGATGGATATCCCCGATGAAAAGGAAATTCAGGCAATGATGGACGAAGTAAAAAAGAATCCGCAGAAATACAGATATGTGGCGTAAAAAGAAGAAAGGTGTAACCCCGATTTTTCGGGATTACACCAATTCTTCAAAAAAGATCCTTACGGGACGTCGGCATTCGGGCAGCTCTTGTTGTTTTAGAAGCCTTTTCGGCTTATATCTGTCTTGCACAAGGGTATCTTGGCAATGGATTCGGGATTATTCGGGATAAGGGGTATCCATGCAAATGGGTCGGAATGTTTTGGGGCAAGGGCACCCACGCAAATGGGCCGGAGTGTTTTGGAGCAAGGGTACCCCTGCAAATGGGTTGGAGTGTTTTGGAGCAAAAGGGCACGCCTGTAAATGGTTTGGGCTTGCTTGGAACAAGAGTTGCCCATTGCTTTTGCCAGAGAGACTCGCCTCTCCCTCTTACCCCTTCGGCCGAAGGCCGGAGGGGTAAGAAAACCGCCATCGGGAACCGATGGCGGTAAAGGGTTAGGCTTCCTTTTTCTTTTTTATGGCATTCTTAACAGCTTTATGGATGGCTACATAAATGGCACTGAGACCAATACTGAGGAGGGCCACCAGAATCTTAATGACAATATCACTGGGCTTGTCTTTCACAAAGCCGTAGCCGTAGAGCTCCACGGTGATAACCTGAATCAGGCTGTTGGACAGCACCTTGTGGTTGAAAAGCCAAAGCTCAATCAGCATGATGGCGGAATAGTGGATGCAGAGAATCCAGATGGTGTTGCGGCCCAGCCATCCGAAGAAGTGACGAATGCCGGGGATTTTGGCCAGCAAAGTGCAGATGCATAAAAGGCCTATGCTGCCAGCCAAAGCTATGGCAAAGCAGGTAATGACACCATAGAGCATGTCACCCTCAATGTACTGCTCAATGCTGGTTTTTCCGGAACCGGGGAAGAAGCGGTTGAGAATGGCAGAAACCAACAGCAGTATCAGGCCTGCGATAAGGGTCTTTGCGCTGAAAGAAGCAAAGAGCTTTTTTTGCCCTAAATGGGCACCCAGCAGCATCATGGCACAGCCAAACAGAGCATAGCCGATGTGCCAAGGCCAGAAATGGTCCTTTTTAATCCAAACGACAGCAACCGTAAGGGCTACCAACACCAAGGCAGTAATCCAGGTCTTCCATGCACTGTCCCGGACGGCATTGACCAATGCAAAGAAGAAGATAGAGCCGGTAAAGAGACTGGTGAGGAACCACATGGGGGTGCTCATCAGCATGTTCAGGGCATCGCCCTTTACACAGGCGACCCATACTGCCTTCCAGGCATCCAAATCCAGTTTGGCCATCATATAGGGGTTGGAGGCTGCGGCCAGCTTATTATAGATGGGATAAAGCAGACAGCAGAAAATGCTGAAAAACAGGTAGGGCAGCAGCAGCTGAATAACCCGACGGCCCATATTCTGCCAATAGGTCCGTCCGGGCTTGTAGACATAGCCGGACAGGAAGAAAAAGGCGGGCATAGAATAGGGGAAGTAATTGCCTAACAGGTCTGCATTGGCAAACCAGGCGTGGGAGAGAACAACAGCTAAAATCAAAATGCCTTTGGCAATATCAACGCAGTCCAGTCTGGACTTAGAACTGGAGGGCGTCGCCTCGGCTAATGGTTCGTGCAGGGGCAGATTTTCTTCCATGGGAATCATCCTTCCTATATTACATGGTGTCCATTCTAAACAATACCTTTGCGTTCGTCAAGAGAAGGGAACATAAATTCTATCCACTGCTTACAGAGACGGCAGCAGCCAAAGAATGGATTACAGATGGCCAAAGAAAAGCCAAACCAAAAGGTAGGCGGGGATAACGGCAGCTAAAGTAAAGGGAATGCCGATACCCAGAAAGTCTTTGTTTTTTACTTCATATCCCGCTTTGCGCAGAATGCCGATTCCGGTTATGTTGGCAGAGGCACCAATGGGGGTTAGATTGCCCCCCAGGGTAGCCCCAACCAACAGGCCAAAATAGAGGGGAATGGGGCTGATGCCCATAGCGGCGGCAATGCCCTGAGTAACCGGCAGCATGGTGGCAACATAAGGGATGTTATCAATAAAGGCAGAGATGAGAACACTGGCCCAAACAATAACGGAATAAATCAAAAAGCTGCTGCCACCGCCGATTTTTGCGAAAAGGCTGGCTAATGCGTCTATTACGCCCTGGTGGGTAATACCTCCAATCACCACAAAGAGACCCGCCAAAAGCAGGATTGTCTCATAATCAATTTCTTTCAGGGGGAAAAGGATGGCACTAAGGCTGCGTTTTTTCAGGCCGTGGTGAATAACGCCGATGACCATGAGGACAGTACAAATAAGACCATTGGTGACAGCCGGCTTCTTGGGGATAAAGCTGGCACCAATCAAAAGCAGAACGGTGAGGCAGAGAAGAACCGTAGGTACCTTATTCTCAACAACGGTTCGTTTGCCGGCTTCAATAGACCCATGCTCCCTGCGGAAGAGCCATAGCAGAATAAAGGCAGAAATCAAAGCGCCGATTTCGGTAAAGAAGAACATGCCGGGCCTGCCAAGATAGACAAAAAAGTCGTTAAAGCTTAGGTTTGCGTAGCTGCCCAGAAGAATGGCCGTGGTATCGCCAACAAGGGTAGCGGCACCCTGCAGGTTAGAGGAAACGGCAATGGCGATAATCATCTTGACCGGGCTGATGTCCAGCCGGTTGGCAGTAGCCAAAGCAACCGGGGCAATCATCAGAACGGTGGCAACGTTATCCACAAAGGCAGAAATTACACCGGCGAAGAGGCTGAGAATAACAATTGCCCACTTGACGTTGGGGACCTTTTCCAAAATTAAGTCAGACAGCAGAGCCGGCATGCCGGATTCAATAACCAAGGCAACTGTGCCCATGGTACCCGCTATCATCAGCAGCACATTAAAGTCAATGCTTCCCAAAACCATGTTCAGCGGCAGCATGCCGGTGATAATGAAAACCAAGGCAGAGGCCAAAGCAATGTAGGGGCGAAACCTGGGAAGGGCAATCATTAATAAATAGGTAAGGGCAAAAAGAATAATGGCAAAAATCATAACAGCACCTCAGGTAAGAAAAACAGCGGCTGTAACACCGCTGTTTTTAAATAATAGCTTACACATTGAAACGGAAAAGGACGATGTCGCCATCTTTCATAACATACTCCTTGCCTTCGGAGCGAATCAAGCCCTTTTCACGGGCTGCGGCCATGGTTCCGCAGGCCTTCAGGTCCTCAAAAGCAACAACCTCAGCGCGAATGAAGCCGCGCTCAAAGTCAGTGTGAATTTTACCGGCTGCCTGAGGGGCCTTGGTTCCCTTGGTGATGGTCCAGGCACGGCACTCATCACTTCCGGATGTCAGGAAGGAGATAAGTCCCAGCAGGCTGTAGCTGCACTTGATCAAGCGGTCCAGACCGGATTCGGTCATGCCCAGCTCTTCCAGAAACATGCCTTTTTCTTCTTCATCCAGTTCGGCAATTTCCATTTCGGTTTTGGCACAGATAGGCAGAACCAGACTGCCCTCGGCATCGGCGATTTCCTTTACCTGATGGTAATAGGGGTTGGCGTCAAAGTTGGCTACGCCGGCTTCATCCATGTTAGCGGCATAGATCACCGGCTTAATGGTAAGCAGGTCACTGGTGGCAATCAGCTCACGGTCCTCGTCGCTGCACTCATAAACCCGGGCCGTCTTGCCCTCATTCAGGTGCTCCAGCAGGCCTTCAAAAACCTCAACCTCATGGAGGAATTTCTTGTCGCCCTTGGCGGCCTTCTTGGCCTTTTCAATGCGGCGCTCCACCATTTCCATATCGGCCATGACAAGCTCCAGATTGATGATGTCAATATCTCGGCGGGGATCGGTGCTGCCTTCAACATGGATAACGTTGGTGTCATCAAAGCAGCGTACGACATGGACAATGGCGTCTGTCATACGGATGTTGGAAAGGAACTTGTTGCCTAAACCCTCGCCACGGCTGGCACCCTTAACCAAGCCGGCGATGTCAACGAATTCAATGACGGCAGGGGTTAGCTTCTTGGGCTGATACATTTCATTAAGGAAGGTTAGACGCTCATCGGGAACGGTAACCATACCTACGTTAGGGTCAATGGTGCAGAAAGGATAGTTAGCACTTTCGGCACCGGCATTGGTAATGGAATTAAACAGAGTGGATTTGCCTACATTTGGCAGACCTACGATACCTAATTTCATTTTTTTCTATATCTCCTTTATTTTCAAGGGTTTGCGGGCTTTGGCTTTGGCGTTTACACCAATTCTACACCAATTTTGGCGAAGCCTCTTCCCGAAACACAGATATTTAAGTGCGGATTTATAAATGGCATTTTATTATAGCAGATTTAGCTCTTGTTAACAATAGCAAACCGCCCTCCTGGTTAGAATAAACGCCAGACAATGACGGAGCAACTGTATTCAACGGGAAGACTAGGAAAAACCGTTTCTCTATCAGCAGTATAACCAAAAAGAAGCTATAAAAATTGTGCAGATGAACATAATTTACCTAACACTATTGACGATATTAAAGGTATCTGTTATATCTAGGCTGATTTTGCGGCTGGTTTCAATGGGATAGTTAGAAAAAACAATCAAACTGGCGTAGAATGGGAGGATGGAATATGAAAAAGAAAATACTGCTGTTTCTTCTGGTGCTTTTCCTGTTGTTAGTTGCTGCTGGTTGCGGCACAACTGATTCAAAGGTTCAATCTACCCTAGATGCTGCCTCTGCCAAGCAACTGGAGGCAAAAAGACCGGTCAAAGAAGAGCCGTACTATGAGCACGACGTCAGTATCGGCTATATCTATGAAGAAGAGAATCCTGTGACCTACGCCCTAACGGAGAAAGAGATGCTGGAAATCTATGACGCTTACCTTCAATCGCGGGAAGAAAATGTCTGGTTTGATGGATTAATAGACTGTGCGACTATTTGCGATATCGTAATCAGCGACCACGAGGGAAGCCGAATTTTCCGTTATATTGGCGAGTATTTAGAGGAATATGGCCAAAACCGTTGCCTGTGCCTGACAAAAGCTGCTCAAAGTGCTATATGCCATGAGGAATCTTTCTGTTGATTGGAGTGCCAATGCTGTGAGAAGGGCCAGCGACTATGAATGCCTGTATTTGTCTCGGGAAGCGGTTTATCGCCAACTCACATCAGAATACGTGCACTTTGATGAGGTTGAAGCATCCAATGCCCTCTACCATGTGGGGGTGGTTTGGGAGGAACAGGCACTTGAGGTAGCTTATTTCCTCTACGAGAACACAGACATGACTAAGGACGAAATCTACGAACGCCTCATTTCGGGAAACTACTTATTCCTGCCGAATGAAGCGCAATTTGCCATTGACAATCTGGACTTTTATGGCTGTTACAAAGCAGGCTAAGCCTACTGTTCCGGTAAACTATGGCCCCTGAAGCGGGCGGGGCTGCACCAAATGGAATGAATAGAAAATAGAAAAGAGGGCTGCTGTCTCGGATGAGGTGGCAGCCTTCTTTGTTCTTGTCCTTCAAAAAGGGGTTGACAAATTGGTTTAGTTAGGATAAACTCGAATTAAAAGTTTATTCTGAATAAACCAAAGGAGGGCGCTGTTATGGCAGATTTGGAATTGGGAGAGGTTCAGCTTGCTTTTGCCCACATCATCTGGGACAGAGAACCGGTGGGCTCCGGGGAACTGGTTAAAATTTGCGAAAAGGAATTGAACTGGAAAAAGCCCACCACCTATACGGTACTTCGCAAGCTCTGCGAAAAGGGCTTGTTCAAAAATGAGGATGGCGTGGTAACGGCGGTTCTGTCCCGGGAGGAGTTTAATGCATCCCGCAGCGAGCGCTTTGTGGAGGATGCCTTTGACGGGTCTCTGCCGGCCTTTCTTGCGGCCTTTATGTCCCATAAGAAAATCAGTTCCCAGGAGGTTGAGGAAATCCAGAGGATGATTGAAACCTACAAGGAGGGATGACCATGTATGTCGGTTTTACAAAACTATTGAACATGAGTGTGACAGCCGGAATTTTGGTTCTGGCGGTTGTTCTCCTTCGCCTGTGCCTGAAAAAGGCTCCCAAAAAATATATCTGTGTTTTATGGGCATTGGTGGCGTTGCGACTGGTCTGCCCCTTTAGTCTATCCAGTTCCCTGTCCGCCTATAACGTGTTTTCAAATAAGAGCGCAGCTGACGGGCAACCGGAGTATATCCAGTATAATGGCAAAAGCGAAAAGCCGGCCCTGGAGTTTGATCTGCCGGCTCTGGTCAATGACAACACCTCGGCGGATAGTATGACGATAGGAACCCGTACGGCTGATGTTTATCTGCCTGCGGTGATGACAATTTGGCTGCTGGGGGCAGGAACTATGCTGACTGTGGCCTTGGTCAGCTATTGCAGACTGAAGAAAGAAGTGGCTGCCTCCATGGCCAAAGGGGATGCCGTTTATATCTGTGATGACATCCCGTCACCCTTTATTTTGGGTGTTATTAGCCCGCGGATTTATTTGCCTTCCGGCATGAAGGAAGAGGTCTGCCAAAATGTGATAGCTCATGAAAAGGCACATCTGGCACGCAAGGACCATTGGTGGAAGCCCTTGGGCTATGTGTTGCTGTCCTTCCATTGGTTTAACCCATTGATGTGGTTGGCCTATGCCTTGCTCAGCCGGGATATTGAGGCAGCCTGTGATGAAAAGGTAGTTGCGGATATGGACCGACAAGCCTTGGCTGGCTACTCGGAAGCTTTATTGCTTTGTGCCGTGCGAAGGAGGCATATCGTTGCCTGCCCGCTGGCTTTTGGCGAGGTGGGGGTAAAAAGCAGAGTGAAAAATGTGCTGCATTATAAGAAGCCGGCCTTTTGGATTGTGCTGCTGGCCCTGGTTGTCTGCGCGGCTGCGGCAGTAGTCTTTTTGACCAATCCCGGTGCCGAACCGTCTGCGGAGGGAGAAATCCCGTCGGAGCAGACCGATGAGGCGGACCAAACGGCAACCCGCAATCTGACAGCTGTTGTCATGGCAATAGGGGACGGGACCATGCAGGTAAGGCCTCTGGAAGCGGAAGAGTATTTTGATGCCGAGGAGATAAGCCTTCCGCTGCTGCATGCGGAATCGTCACCGGAGCCTGTGGTGGGGGATATTGTTGAGGTCCGATACGAGGCATACACCGGGGGTGTGTATCCTGTGACCTTGCAGAATATTATCTCCATTCAGGTAAAGTCGGTTCTTCTGCGAGGAAAAGTCACAGAGCTGGACGGCAATACCTTGGTGGTTACGGCTGAAAGTGCCTCTCTGCAGGGGCAGCGCTTTGCTGTGTATGACTATCCCGCCTATCTGGAGGAGGGCGCTCAAATACTGGTTGGCGAGATTGTGACAATTACCTATAACGGCATGGTGACAGAGGAGTACCCCGGTGCCCTGTGCGGAGTGACCAAAATATATCCGGAGCCAAGCTTTCACCCGATTCTGGTAGAAAGCGAGAACTGCCGCATAGAGGTCAATGGCATTACCCAGTCGGATGCCCTGGGGCCGGTGCTGCACCTGATGATAGAGAACCTGACGGAAGAGGATATCACGGTACAATTAGAACAGCTTTCGGTTAACGGCTGTATGATAAAATCGCCTGCGCCGGTTTCGGTTCCGGCAAGGGAAAGTGCGGGGCTGGAGGCACGGCTTCTTCAGGCAGACCTGGATGATGCCGGCATCACTGAAATCTTTGAAATTGGTTTTGTTGTCCAAATCCCCGGTCTGCTGTATCAACACTGCACCATTCCTGTAAAGGCAGGGAATTCTTCATCCGGGATGGAAACAGCCGGCAGGGTTCTTTTGGATAATGAAGTCTGCATGGTTTCTTTTCTGGGGGTTGATGCTAATGCAGATATTAACGATGCTATGCCCTTCTCGTTTTTGAGCCTCAGCGGGGAATATGGCTATGGAATTCGTTTGCTGGTTCGGAATAAAACCGATAGGGATGTTAGCTTTCAGGCGGCAGATGTATTGGTTGACGGGGAGCCCACTGGCAGTGCCTGGATGCGGACGGTTAGTGCCGGTATGCAGGCGTGTGTGGATGTGGTTATTCCCTTCGCAGTCTTGAACGATGGCGAGGTTAGAACCGGTACGCTGCTGACCATGGAATTGGAGGTTCATGACCTGGATACCTATAACGAACTGACAGCGCAGACATTGGAACTTACTGCCGAATAATCCGGAATTCTTCCCGTCTCGGTTTGTAAGGGTTTTGCGGAAGAACGCCGGCCTGCTGAAGGCAAATGAGCAAAGGGTAACATTGGGCAGGAATCCTGTTTGTGAACCGGTAAACCCGCTTTTGAGCGAATAAATAGAGGGCGCTGAGCCGTAGCTGGTTCAGCGCCCTCTTGGCTAAGGGAGAAGGAATTCAGGCGGAGTGGCTGTCGTTTAGGGCCTGCAGGCGGACGCCGGTGTGGCGGATTTCCTTCCAAACAGTTTGCTTTTTCACTAGGGCCAGCAGCTGCAAGGGCAGGAAGGTAGCCATGAAAAGGGGATAAAGCAGAAGGCCCTTCCAAAGCCGGGGGCTTAGCCGGCCCTCCAGCAGCAGGGCCGGCAGAGCCATACCCAATGCCCCCAAATAGGCCAGAGGGAGAGAAAGCAGAAGCCCGGGCAGGGTTAGGCTGCCGCCGAGAAGGGCGAGAGCCAGAAAAATGGGGGTAAAAGCCTGCAGAGTAGGGTATATGAACTGCAGCATGCCGTCCAGCCCGGAGAGGCTAGGTCTGCAGGCAAAGGCAGACAGTTGTGTGGTTAGGGTGAGCCGGGCCACATCTGCAATGCCGCTCATCCAGCGGCGGCGCTGAATCAGGGACTCTTTAAGAGTCAGGGGTTCCTCATCATAGGTAATGGCTTTTTCACAGTAGGCAATGCGTTCACCCCTGGTCAGGCAAGCAGCGTAGAGCTCGGCATCCTCGGTCATGGTACGGCAGGGGAAGCCCCCCAGCTCCTGCAGATAATCCCGACGGATGGCAAAGCCGGTGCCAATAACCCGGGCTGACAGCCCAAGCTGCTCCCGGGCACGGTTGAGAAAACGGTTAGCAGTACAGAAATAGATTTCGTAACAACCAGCGATTCCGGATTGAAAAGGGTTTTTTGCCAGAATGCGGCTTTTGGCAATGCGGGCCCCGGCTAGTGCCCGGTTCATTTCTGCAAGGAAGCTTGGGTCGGCTTCATTGTCTGCGTCAAAGACGCAGAAAGCGTCGTAGGCTCTGCCACTGCGGAGCAGCCGATCGGCGGCACAGTTTAGGGCTGCGCCCTTGGATTGCACGTGGGCGGGCATATCCATGACCCGGGCGCCAGCCTGCCGGGCAACCCCGGCGGTATCATCGGTGCAGTTATTGGGAAGAACCCAGATATCTACCAAATCTGGGGGATAGTTCTGCTTTTTCAGGCTTTCTATGAGGCCAACAATACAGCTGGCTTCGTTGCGGGCAGCCACCAATACGGCGAAGCGGCTCAAGGCCACCGGGCCGGTTGCGGGGCGGCGGCGCAGCAGGGTGCAGAGGCCCAGCAGGGCAAAATAGGCGGAAAAGACTTTTATCACGGCGAAAAACAGGCTGCAGATGGTTTGCATGGCGAAGCCCTCCTTCCGGAAAAAGCATAGTCCTTTGGTGATTAAGATAAAAGCGGGCGGGGGATTAAAATCCGATGAAGAAGGGATGAAGCCGAAACCGGGCGGATACCCCGGCATTGACTTTGAAAGGCGGATTGCGTACAATGATGCCGTACTATGAACAGAAACCGGAGGGGATGCCATGAGCTTCCAAATCGGAACCATAACGTTGCCTAATCCCTTAGTGCTGGCTCCCATGGCCGGCGTCAGCGACCCGGCCTTTCGTGCCATCTGCCGGGAAATGGGGGCAGGCTATACCATAACAGAAATGGTCAGCGCCAAGGCGCTGGACTTTAACAGTGAAAAAACAACGGAGCTACTAATGCCCGGGCCAGGCGAAAAGCCCTTCGCTGTGCAGATTTTCGGCAGTGACCCGGATTGCATGGCCCGCTCGGCGGTTAAAGCCCTTGCCCTGTCCGGGGCCGATGTGCTGGATATTAACATGGGCTGCCCGGTGGGCAAAATTGTTAAAAGCGGGGATGGCTCTGCTCTGATGCGAACCCCTGAGCTGGCGGCAGATATTATCCGTGCGGTGAAGGCGGCGGTATCTGTGCCGGTGACGGTGAAGTTCCGCAAGGGCTGGGACGGAGGCTGCGTGAACGCTGTGGAATTTGCCTGCATGGCCGAGAAGGCCGGGGCGGCAGCCATTGCTGTTCATGGCCGTACCCGAACCCAAATGTACGCCGGAAAAGCGGACTGGGATATTATCCGCCAGGTGAAAAAGGCAGTGTCCCTGCCGGTTATTGCTAACGGAGATGTATTTACGGCCGAGGATGCTGCTCACATTCTGCAGTATACCGGGGCGGATGCTGTGATGATTGGCAGGGGTGCCTTTGGCAACCCCTGGATTTTCCGGGAGGCGCTGGCCCGGTTGGAAGGACGGCCTCTGCCTGCCCGGCCCACCATTGAAGAGCGCTGTGACACTGCTGTCCGGCAGATTGAGCTTTCCGCTGCCAGAAAGGGAGAGAGAACCGCCTGTCTTGAGGCCCGGCGGCACTACCCCTGGTATCTTAAGGGAGTGCCCCATGCAGCCTTCTTCCGGGAGAAGCTGGTGGCATTGGAAACCCTGGAGGATGTCCATCGCCTGACAGCCCGGATGAAACGAGCACTGAGGTGACCTATTTTTGCAGGATGCAGCCATGGAAAAGAAGCTGATACAGAAGGCGGCCCGCGGGGATCAAAGGGCTTTTGAACAGCTGCTCAAGGCCTGCAGCAGCCGGTCTTACGCTTTGGCCGTGAAAATGCTGAAGCACCCTCAAAATGCTGAGGATGCGGTACAGGATGCCTTTATTAAGGCCTGGCGCAGCTTGCCCGGCTTTCAGGGGGACTGCCGCTTTGACAGCTGGATGTATCGCATTGTGTATAATACCTGTTTGGATTATCTCCGCCGGGACAGCCGGCATCCCCTTCTCTCCCTGACGGAGCACGAGGATTCGGAAGAGGAAGGCCAGCTGGATGTTCCGGACAGTGCTCCGGGCCCTGAAGAGCAGCTGATGCAAAAGGAAGGGGTCAGCCTGCTGATGGAGGAGATGCATGCTCTGTCGGATAAACTGAGGGAGCCTCTTCTGCTGCGGGAACTGCAGGGGAAGAGCTATGAAGAAATTGCAGAGGAACTGGAACTGCCTGTGGGAACGGTTCGTTCCCGCATCAGCCGGGCCCGACAGACTTTGGCAGAAAGAATAAGGGAGAAGGGAACTTTTCCAAATGCTTCCCGTCAAAGAGATAGAAAGGAAGGTGATCGGAATGACGGGGTGTGAAAGCTACCGTGACCTGCTTAGTGCAGGATTAGACGGCCGGTTAACCCCGGGGGAGCAGGATGCTTTGCGCAGGCATATGGAGACCTGCGCCGAATGCCGATCACTGCTGGATTTGTATGCTGAGCTGGCGGAGGAGGAACTGACGGTGCCTGTGCCGGATACCATGGTTTCCGGAGCCATGGCCCGGATTGCCAAGGAGCCCCGTCGTAATTACAAACGCTGGATTGGCCTGGCTGCCGGAGCGGTGGCCTGTGTGGCTTTGGTTACCCTTGCCCTGCCCAAGACCTTAAAGCTGGGGCTGTCAAAAGGGGATAGGCCAATGACTGCGGCAGCTACAGATGCTAAGACGGAAAACGCTTTGGCAACTTATAGCTTTGAAGAACCGGCAGCTGAGGGTGAGACGACAGAGGCAGCGGCGGCCCCTGCTGCTGGGTGGGCGGCAGAGCCGGAACCGGAGGCCGATGCCGAACTATTTGCGGAAGAGACCATGGAAGAGCCTCTTGGCGACGGCTGGGGCGAGGAATCCCAACTGGACTGCGGCGGTTCCGTGTATGACCCGGAGGCATGGCGGGAGGATCCCGTTCTGTCGGAATACTACGGTGAAATCGTCTGCTATGGCACGTTGCCTGAGAAAGTAAACAACCTGGGGCCTCAGCATCTGAAAACTGAGGACGGTTATGATTGGTATACCCTGCCTGTGGATGCGGAAAATGCCCTGGCAGAACTGATGGAGGAGTACGGTGCCTACTGTTGGTTCAGCGGTAACCCGGATGCCGAGAACCTGGTGATTTTGGCAGAAATAACCCAATGAATCAAAACAAGCCCTTTCGGCAAATGGCAAGTGTCCGTAACGAATGTTTCAAAGTGGGTTAGGCAATCGATACGGTATATTCAAAAATTATTATTCTCAAAAGACAAGAGAGGTCATATTGGCCTCTCTTGTCTTTTGATTTTCTGTTTTTTAGGAGAAATATGCCAGTCTATTGATGAAGCATCAAACTTGAATTTGTTATTTAACATAGAACGAAAAAATATCAAATTGCTCTGCCTGCCTTTCT
>JAKSQI010000032.1 GCA_024404215.1 Oscillospiraceae bacterium | reverse complement strand
ACTCTTCCTCACCGTCCGGTACTTCTGCCGATACCGCAAACTCCTCCGCCAGAGCGGACGCCGGCAGCAGGCACAGAAGCAGTGCGAGAGCCATTAACATGGAAAGCAAGCGGTTTATGCGATTTTTCATGTGTTTTCGTCCTTTCTTCTAATTTACAATTATGTTTCTGTTTGTCGTCTGATGTGTCTTAATGCACATCCCTCCTGTTTTCTGAATTTGTAAGGCTTTTCCCTAATAGACAGCATCCTATTGCGATTTTCTCTTTTTGAAAAGGCGTAATGCAAAACTGCGGATTATTTCGACAAAACTGCAAGAAATCCGGCCACTGCAGCAGTTGAAATCTCATTCCGTTTCCCATACAATTAATGTTAGTTCATGCTTCCGTGCATCCCATACTTTTCGCTTTCACCCATGTGTTTTGTTTGAGAGTATTTCTGTTATGCTTACGCCTTGCGTAAACAAAATTTCGTTTTAAGGGGCTTAGCTTGGTATGACTATTCTTCTCTGCGATGACGACCCGGTTGTTCTGAATTCTCTCTTCATTCAAGTCCAGAAATACACAGAACTCCGCTCCCTATCGGCAACCATCACACCGGCAACAAATCCGGTTGAGATTTTGCAGTCTTCCTACATCTGCGATATTGCCATTCTGGATATTCAAATGGAAGCCTGCGATGGAATCACTTTGGCTCAAGAACTGAAACAGCGCAACCCGGCTACGGTTCTCCTGTTTTCCACCGGTTATATGGAATATTTGGATGCCGCTATGGATTTGGATGCCTTGCGATTCCTGCACAAACCCTTTGATACAGAAAGACTGTATTCCAGCCTGGACAAAGCCATGGAGTATATCAACACCACCTGCCTCTACGTGTTTTCAAAGAGCTCCGGAGCAAGCACAAGAATCCGGATTGATGATATTTTGTATGTAACACGCTCCGGGCGCCATACACTTATCCACACAGCCGGCGAGGATTACACTACCGTTGAGGACTTTAACAGCTTCCTTGCAAAGCTGCCGGTTTCCTTTTTTTACCTGGTTCATAAGTCTTTTTTCATTAATCTTCATCATATTTGCCGCTATTCCTATTCCGCCCTTTGGCTGGCAGACGGCTCTCGCATTGCGATTGCCCCGCGAAAGCAGGCAGCCTTTCATACGTTTTGGTTTGACTATCTTAGGAGGCACTGACGATGTTGGAGTATCTGTCTTCTGTTTTCTTCTATTTTTTGGAATTAATGATTGCCCTGTTTTTTCTCTATCAGGTTGCTTCCCCAAAGGTCTCCGGCCTTTGGACCGCCGCTATTGGTCTGGGGCTTTATGCATCCGCTGCTTTACTGAGCTTTCTATTGGAGAATAATGTTTGGGTAAATGTTGTATCCTCAGTATTGTCAGTTTTTCTTCTATGCTTTATTTGCTTTAGCCTGAACTACCGTTTGGCTCTCTTCTATTCTCTCCTTTTGAACACATTTGGCGGTATTTCTGAGTATTTAACTATATTTGCCCAGTCCGCCGTCTCCGGTTCTTTAGCAGACTACAGCGTCGGCTCTGCTGTCTATTTTCAATCCGGTGCTATCTCTAAAATTCTGTTTTTCTTAATCTGCCTTTTGCTTTCCCGTTTTCTTCGCAGAAGACGCACCCTGAAAAATCCCCCGGCTTTCTTCTTGCTTTTCCCTCTTGCGTCCACTTTTATCCTTTTAGTTTTTTGGCATATTAACCTTCGTACCGATTTGCCGCGGCTGGATTCGGCTCTCGTTTTACTGTCTGATGTATTTCTACTTGCAGCCAACACACTGCTGTTTTCTACCCTTATCCGCCATCAGGAGAAGCAAGAAAAACTGGCAGCAAGCGAAAGAGAAGCTGACGAGTTAAAAAATCAGCTGGCTGTCATTTCCCTAATGGAACAGCAAAATGAGGATATGCGTCGCTTTGCCCACGATATAAACAACCATCTAACAGCATTGGCGCAGCTCAGTTCTGACGCTGAGGTCAAAAAATACATCTCCGCTTTAAGCCAGAAGCTGACCGGCTATTCGGCCGTATGTCATTCCGGAAACCCCACTTTGGATGCCATCCTCAATCGTTATTCCTATGAATGCCAGGCACAGCATATTGAATTTCTTTTTGATGTACGGGTCTTCAACCTTTCCAACATGGAAAACACAGACCTGGTTACTCTGATGACCAATTTACTGGACAACGCTGTTCAGGCTGCCGCACTATCCGGTGAAAAACGGATTTCTTTGGAAACTACCACCCGAAACGCCTTTGGGGTAGTTATCCTGTCCAACAGCTGCGATACGGCCCCCGCAGTCAGGAACGGCGCACTGATAAGCAGCAAAAAGGATACCCTGTTCCACGGCTTGGGTTTAAAAATTGTGAATCGAATTCTTAACCAATACAACGGCTTTATGGACTGGGAATACTGTGCTGACAAAAAGGAATTCACACTTACTTTGGCTTTGAACCAGCATAGTTCCGGCACCTAAAAAAAAGCACATGAGCTTCTTGGTAAGCCCATGTGCTTTTTGATAGATGCTGTATCATTTTTATATACTATTCTTCAGCGGGTGCCGCGTCCGGCTCAGGCATTTTTCCAAGAATCCGGTCTGCAAACAGCAAGGCCAGCACAACACCAAGCACGCCGGAAGCCAGCTTGGATACTACCGTTGGCATCAGCATTTCCGGGCAGTTAGCCCCCACATAGCTAAGATGGGCCCCCAGTACATTGGCGCTGGTAATGGCCATGCTCCCAAAAACCACACGGCCTCTGGGATCCATTTTCCCATAGACCGCTCCCCCCGGCATAGCTGCGCAAAGGCTGTTAAAGCAGCCAAGAATGGCAATATCATTGATTTTCAAGGCCCGGCTCAGAGCAGCCAGCGGACGCCTTAGAACAACGCTGAGGACCTTGGTCAGGCAAAGAATACCGGCCATGGAAACTCCAATGGTTCCCGCCGTCAAAACGCCTTCCGAAAGATCCTTCATGCCCGGAATCACCACATAGCCGGTCAGGCGCTGAACCCCGGCAGCAGCCAAACCAACAATAATGACAACCCGCAGAAGACGGCTGAACACCTGAAAGGCCCGAATAGCAACATCCGGCTTTTTCATTAACCCCAGGGCAATCAAAGCCGAAACCAGCATGGCCGGAATCATGCTGACCAGCACCAGCAGAAAAGGCAGACCACAGAGCAGACCGCCGAGAATACAGCCTACCGGGCAGGCAACCAACCCGGATAAGGCCCCCAGGGAAAAGATGCGGTGGTATTTGGGCTCAATGACGCCCAGCATAGTGGGAATGGTAAAGGAAAAGCTGCCGCCGATGTGGGCAGCCACCACCGTGCCGGACCAAGCGCCAAGGGCAGTGGACCTGCACATGTCCATGGCGATGCTGTAGCCGCCGGAATCCGGAGGCAGCAGCAAGGAAATAAACATCCCCGGGTCCAAATGCAGCCACTCATACACCGGTGTAACCACGGGAGTCAGCAGCCGGGCTATCACCGGGCTCAGACAAATCATGCCCACAATGCTGAGGGCAATCCGGCCCACAAAAGAAAAGGCATTGACAAACTCACTCCCCAGCTTCAGCCTGTCCCCAATGATGTAATCCAGCGCACCCAATACAAAAAAAACAGAAATAACAGTATTCAGTACCAGCTTAAAGGTCATAGGCGATCTCCTCCGTTTGTTTTCATCCAGTATAACAGCTGTGCCTTCCATGTCAAGGCGCCCCCTCCATCGTCCTTGACCGGCCGCAGAAAAAGCAGCGGCATCCGCCCGGATACCGCTGCTGACAGCACATACTTCTATTTTCCTGCCTGTAATTCCTCCGATGCATCGCTTCGGAAAGGAACATGCAGCAAACGGCAGGCCTTCTCCCCTCCGGGCTCTCCCAGGTGTGTTTGGTAGAGAGCCGTCAGCTCCGGGTTTTCATGGCTCAGCCGCAGAGGCATGGCTTCATCCCGGGCATAGAGCAGGGCCTTTCGTTTTTCCGGCACCTGCAGACCCGGCACGATGAAGTGCTTGGGCTGCCCGCCGCCGCCAATGCAGCCTCCCGGGCAGGTCATAACCTCAACGTAATGGAAGCTCTCTTTTCGTTCCTTTTGAGCCTCCAACCAGGCACCTGCTTCCCGGGTGCCGAAAAGAACAGCTACGCGGATTCTGCTCACGCCCATGTCAACCTCGGCTTCCCGTACTGCCTCATTGCCCCGCACCGCTTCCAGCTGAAGGAAGTCGGCCGGGGGATTTACACCATTGAGCAGGAAGTAGGCTGTGCGCAGGGCGGCCTCCATAACACCGCCCGTGCTGCCAAACAAATTGCCGGCGCCGCTGCCGGAAAAAGCATCCGGCTGGGCATCCTGTAAATCCGCAAAGCGGATGCCGGCCTCTCTTGCCCAGCGAACCAGTTCACGCACCGTTATGGCATAGTCGGTATCCTGAATGCCATCCAGCCCCAGCTCCGCACCGGCTGCATTCATTTCCGGCCGAAGGATTTCCGCTTTTTTGGCGGTGCAAGGGGTCACGGCAACCGTCAGCAGCTTCTCCGGGTTTAGCTGCCTCTCTTTGGCGAAGGCGGTTTTAATCATGGTACCCTGCATGCAGACAGGACTTTTTGTCCCGGACAGGTTAGGCAGCCATTGGGGATAGAAAAGCTCAGCATAGCGCACCCAGGAAGGGCAGCAGGAGGTAAAGAGGGGCAACGGCCCTCCGCCTTGCATCCGCTGAATCAGCTCCGTGGCCTCTTCCATAACGGTGAGGTCTGCACCGAAGGCCGTATCCAAAACATAGGTAAAGCCCAGCTTCTTGAGCAGGTCCACAGTCTGCCCCAGAGAGAAGCTGACCTCCAGCCCGAAGGCCTCTGCCAGGCTGGTGCGAACTGCCGGGGAAATGCTGGCAACCGCGATTTTGCCCTCAGCCATGGCAGCCTTAACCGCCGGATAATGCAGGCGCTCCGACATGGCAGCACCCGGGCATTCGTTCACACATTGGCCGCAGTAAAGGCAAATGGCCCGGTCTCCGGTGCTCTCCAGTGTATATCTTTCCAACAGTCCGGTCTGGTCAAGACAGGACCATTTGCAGTTGCCGCAATGAAAACAGGCAGAGCTGTAGCGCACAATGGCCGGATTATCCGGTTCAACCGGTGCCCTTTCAGACATAGGGAAATGCTTGGGCATTTTTCTAAGCTCTTCCATAGGAATCCTCCTTATTGCTGTCCATTTTGTGCCAGTATACCACAGTTGCTCGGAAAAGTGGAACTTTTTCCAAAAAATCGTAAAATATTCTTTAAACCCTTTTCATTTCGTGATAGACTGTTTGTAAGGATTTTTAGATGGAGGAAGCATCTCATGGCAAAATATGACAAATACAGCTGGGGTATTGCCCCGCCGCCAATTCCGGAGGAAGAGATTTGCGAAACCGTCCGAGCTCAGGTAGTAATTGTGGGTGCCGGCCTATCCGGCGTTTCGGCAGCTGCCCGCTGCGGGGAACTGGGTTTAAAAACCGTTCTGCTGGAAAAGGGCAAGCGTAACAGTGCCCGTGGACTTCATGTCGGCGTAGCCAACTCCCGTCTTCTGCGCCAAAATGGCATTGAAAATAACATTGACGACATCACCCGGGAATGGATGACCGCTACCGGCCATCGGGCCAAAATTGACATTATCCGCACCTTTTTGAAGGAAAGCGAGCCCGCCATGGACTGGCTGCTGGATAAAACCGATGCCCGCGGCATTCATTCCTATATCTTCGGCGGCGGCTATCACGGTGAAGCCTACAAGGAATTTGTCTGCACCCATATTTTCGCCGGCGGCGTAGAGGGGCTGGCCTCCTTATTGCTGGAGGAGGCCCTGTCCTATGGTTTGGACTACCGGGTAAACACCTCCGCCTGCCAGCTGATAAAGGAACAGGGTCGGGTGATTGGTGTGATTGCCCGTTCCAAAGGGCAGGAGGGCTATACCCGCTATCTTGCCGAAAAGGGCGTAGTTCTGGCCACCGGTGATATTTCCGGCAACCGTCAGATGTGTGAGGACCTGGCCCCCTTCGCCTTAAAGGCCACCACCAACATCAACCACCATGCCCCCCAGCTGACCGGGGACGGCCACCGCATGGGTATCTGGGCCGGCGCAGACATGCAGGAAGGCCCCTTCCCCTTCGCCATGCACATCATGGCTTATTCCATCAACAGTTTCTATTTCCTGTTAGTGAACCAGCAGGGCCAGCGCTACATGAATGAAGATTGCTGGGCCCAGGGCAAGGCCACCTATACCGTCCGCCACAATCCGGATTATCCCTACGGCTATGTCATCTTTGACAGCGACTATCTGCAGGACCTGTCCGATACCATCCAATACGGCGGCGGGCTGTTCTGGGATTCCACCGTCCGTCCCTACGGAACCCCCTTTGACCCGAGGGCCGTGGAATATGCCGTGAACACCTGCGTAGCCGAGGGCATTGACGGCTGGAAGGACGACACCCTGGAGGGCTTGGCTGCTCAGCTGGGTATTCCGGCAGGCGAACTGACAAAAACCGTAGACCGCTATAACGAGCTCTGCGACCGGGGTAATGACGAAGACTTTGGTAAGCGCAAAGAGCTCATGAGTGATTGCCGCAAGGGCCCCTTCTACGCCCTTAAAATCAGCGGCAGTCTGCTGCACATCCCAGCCGGGCTCTCCATGAACGCCCGCATGCAGGTGCTGGACACAAAACAGCAGCCTATCGAGGGCCTCTACGCCGTGGGCAATGTTGCCGGCGACCTCTATGCCATTGACTACCCCCTGCTGATCAACGGCAGCTGCCATGGCCGCTGCATAACCTTCGGCAAGCTCACTGCCGAAATCCTTGCCGGCAAAAAATAATACCATAGAAAAAAGCATCCTTCCGTACAAAAGCGAAAGGATGCTTTTTGTTTCATAACCACTGCCAGATTGGTGTTCGGTAAAAGGGACGAACCTCCTCCCGGAAGTCGTCCTCCGACAGAAGTCCGGTTTCCGGATCAGCCCGGCGAATAGCGGTAATGCGCCCACCCTCAACCTCTAGACAATAGGCCTGGCCATTGCCCATGTGCCTGACATGGAAGGTTCGCCTTCCGCTTCTCTTCCACAGCTCCTCCAGCGTATGGCAGCTGCGGTCATAGATACTGCGCTTATCCGGCCCGGGCCCCTGGCCGGCCTTATGATTGGTTACACAATGCTCCAGAATCCAAACCGCCTTATCCGCCGCCCATAGGGTATAGCGCTTTTTGCTGCAGTCATAGCCGGGATGCAGGTCCGCCGCATAGTAGCCTACGGGCTTATTGTCCCGCAGGGGCAGCTTGCCGTCCTTCCCCAGCAGCAGGAGGGCTTTGCCGGTTTCACAGTTCCGCACTACCATGGAAGCAAAGCCGGGCTGCCAAAGCTCATATACCGTGAAATAGGGCCCGGCTTCCTGCGCGGTTCTCAGCTTTTTAGGCAGCTTTACCGTCAGAATATCGTTGGCCTCTCCCTGCAGCCGCAGGCGCTTTCCGTCTGCCCGTATGACAGCCGAAAGCACCCGGCCCTCTTCCCGTTCCATCTCTATTATCTCTTCCACACAATCATACCTAAGGGTGCAGAATCGCCAGGCACAGGGCAGACAGCCCTCCCCCGCCGCCCCCAAGTATTGCGGGCGCATATAGCGGCAGTTGCGGCAGGAGTTCCTTCCCGGCTGAAGCATCATGCGCTTTTCCCGCAAGGGGCAGTAGCAGCTGCCGTCCTCACTTAAGGGCAGATAGTCGCAGAGCTCAGCCATAAGGTAATAGCCCCGACTTTGGGGATGATAAACCCACCGTGTGTGACGCCCACTGCGGATGACCTCCCGCAAATTCTCCTCCCGGTAGGCCATTCCCAAAAAGCCGGACAAGTCAATTTCCACCGTGGGCAGCTCCAGCTCCATCAGGTGCTGCCGCTTGATGGCATCCACAGCATGGGTAACCCGGATTTCCACATTCAACTGCGACCCCGGTCCTTCCAGCAGAACATCGGCCCTCACTGCAGGGGATATCTGCTGTTCCGCAAGGGCTCGGTCAAAGGAAGTCAACCGTCCCCCCTCCGGAAAACCCGGGAGGAAAAGACAGCGGTCCTGCAGGAGTATTTCCTTTCCCAGCAGATGCAGAGCCGTTTCTCTTGCCAGGCCGCAGTCCGCCCCGTGATAGTGGCGAAAATGGTGCTCCGTCTGGCTGCCTCCGTTGGCAGCAATAAGCACAGCACCGCAGGCAGGGCAGAGGCAGCCGCACTGCAGTCCGTTTTTAACCTCATCAATGTAAACCAGCTGCCCTTCCCGCAGGGCATATTGTAATTCGGCCATAGGCTCCTCCCTTCCCTCCAGCTTCAGCTTACACCTTCAGCTGTCCCATGAATGGGCTTTTTCTGCGTCCGGGATTAAAAACGGCTGCCCCGGGCAGAGGCAGCCGCATGTATTCGTTAGGGATTTTTCATTTCCTCTGCCAAATCCGCCAAAATGCCTTCAAACTCAGCATAATAAGCAGACTTGCTTTCGTGGCCGGTTAAATCCAGGGGCATTTCCTCCAGACTGGCCAGGAAGGTGGGAATCCAGGGGAAGGGAATGGAAATCAGCATGGTGTTTTCTTCCCACAGATGGCGGCCATGGGGGCCGTGAACCAAACCGGGCAGCATGAAATTCACTTCGCCGGTTTCATAGGGGTAGGTCAAAAACCAGCTGCAGCCCATAACCGCTGTGCTTTTAGACTGGTAAGGCATGCCGGTAGCATAGGTGGTAGCCCGCATGATTTTCTCACCAATGGAAATGGGGGCTGCCAAAACCAGAACATCCGGCATAAAGGTCAGCTTGCTGCTGGGGCAGAAGCGGACATAATTGCAGCTGTCCTTAGCCAGCAGCTTCACATGGCGGTACACATTGCGGTTGCCCCGGGGATCCTGCCATACACCCAGGCGCTGGCCAATCTGACCGCTGACGGCGGAACCGGGAAACTGCTCCATTCCCAGAATGCACTTACCCACGCAGGTCTCGTCGTTATCCTTGCCGAAGTAGAACTCCTCCCCCGTATCCTGGCACTTGCGGAACATTTCACACAGGCTCATCTTTTCCTCCATGGGGAGCTGGGGGCAGTCTTTAGGCCGGAAAAGGTCAAACTTGACGCCGATAGCAGGCAACGGCAGGTTCAGCTTGTCCAGAACCGAGAAATCCATGTCTGATATTTTCATTTCTGTTCCTCCTGTCCGTCATCCAGGCAAATGCCGAATTCTTCCTTCAGCGCCTGATACAGTTCGACATCACCGCTTAGCTTACGCTCCGTAACCTCGCCCTTATCGTGGCACTTGTAGACATCACCGGAAATGCTTTTGCTGCCGGTTTCCGTGGTTAGATTAATAATCGGCATCATCTGGAAAAAGGCCCGGGGCCCACAGGCAACATAGAAATTCAGAGCGATAAAGTCCACCGGGTCAAAGGGCTGGTCGGTGTATTCCATAACCAGCACATCGTTTCCGTTCTCATGGCGGCGGAGCTCGGTAATGCCCTTGTTTTGGGCCATGAAGAAGGTATTAACCTCCCCCTCATAGGGAACGGCACAATGAGCAGAGGGGCCTCCGTAGCCTACATCCACAAAATACTTCATCCCATCCAAAGTAACAATATTTGCTCTATGGCTGTAAGGCATAAACAGACCGTGGCCATAGAGAATCCGGCAGGCAACCGGATACACATCATAGCCAACAGCCTGAAGCAGGCTGAAGAAAAGCGCGTTCAGCTCAAAGCAGTAGCCCCCGCGGCGTTTGGTTACAATGCGGTCAAACAGAACCGGAATGCTGAGGTCCGGAGCAGTTTTAAAACGAAAAACATCCATGTTTTCAAAAGGCACATGGGTCAGCTGGGCCTTCATCAAACGGTTCAGGGTTGGAAGGTCAGGTGAAAGATTGTCCTCTTCCACGCCGATGCGCCGCAGATAAGCGGTTAAATCAGGCAGGGGCAGCTTATGGTCTTTGAACATGACTAGATTACCTCCGTAATTGCGGTCGTACCGCTTTTTTATTATTATACTCCTGAAAATCCAAGGATACAACACCGTCATTTCCCTTCCTGCCACAGGAAAAAATGTAGGAAAGTAAAGGAATCTCTCTTGCATAGACTATTGTTTTTTTGTACAATATAAAGGATGCAGTAATATACATTCAGGAGAAATACTATGCTTGAATTACAGAATATAACTTATCAGGCTGACGGCAAAACCATTTTGGATGATGTCAGCCTCACCATTGATGAGCGCTTTGTGGCCATCACCGGCCCCAACGGCAGCGGCAAATCCACCCTGGCTAAAATCGTCACCGGTATTCTGCCCCCTACCTCCGGCCGCATCCTGCTGGATGGCCAGGATATTACCGAGCTGTCCATTACCGAGCGTGCTCAGGCCGGTGTCACCTTTGCTTTTCAGCAGCCTGTTCGCTTCAAGGGTCTTACCGTCTTGGATTTGATTTCCTTGGCCGCCGGCAAAAAGCTCTCTGCCGCAGCCGCTTGTGACTATCTGTCCGATGTTGGTCTCTGCGCCCGTGACTATGTCAACCGTGAGCTGAATGCCAGTCTGTCCGGCGGCGAACTCAAGCGCATTGAAATTGCCATGGCAAATGCCAGAGGCACCAAGCTCACCATTTTTGATGAGCCTGAGGCCGGCATTGACCTTTGGAGCTTCCAAAGCCTGATTCGTGTATTTGAAAACATGCACGAACGCACCAACGGCAGCATTGTTATTATCTCCCACCAGGAACGCATTCTGGATATTGCGGATAAAATCGTTCTGCTGAAGGCCGGCAAAATTGATGCCATTGGCACCAAGGAAGAAATTCTGCCTGCTATTTTGGCTTCTTCCGCAAGCTGCCACAAAATGGAAGGAGGCAAGGACTGATGGATGCCATTCAGAAAACTCTGCTGCAGCAGGTTTCCGACCTGCATGAGGTTCCCAAGGGTGCCTACAGCATTCGAATCAACGGCCGCCTTGACAGCAAAGGCAGCAGTGAAAACATTGAAATTGTCACCAAGGACAATCTTCCCGGCATTGATATCTACGTTAAGCCCGGCACAAAAAATGAGTCTGTCCACATTCCCGTTATCATTGCCCAAACCGGCATCAAGGAACTGGTCTATAACGACTTCCACATTGGTGAAGACAGTGATATTGTTATCGTTGCCGGCTGCGGCATCCACAACAGTGGTGATCAGACCAGTGAGCACAGCGGCATTCACCGCTTTTTCCTGGAAAAAAATGCCCGGGTCAAGTATGTGGAAAAGCATTACGGTGAGGGCGAAGGCACCGGTGAGCGGATTATGAATCCCACAACTGAAGTGACCCTGGGTGAGGGTGCCTATTTGGAAATGGAAACCACCCAGATTCGCGGCATTGACAATACCATTCGTGTCACCAAGGGCACGGTCGGCAAGGATGCCTCCTTCATCGTACGGGAAAAAATCTTGACTCACGGCAAGCAGTTTGCCGAAACCGGCTTTGATGTCAAGCTGGAGGGTGAGAACAGCTCTACCCACGTGGTATCCCGCAGCGTTGCTCAGGATGAATCCCGCCAGCTTTTCCGCTCCCACATTGACGGTGACAATCTCTGCGAAGGCCGCAGTGAGTGTGACGCCATCATCATGGACAGCGCCGTGGTTTCCGCCATTCCGGAAATCAATGCTAACCACCCGGATGCCTCTCTGGTGCACGAAGCCGCCATCGGCCGTATCGCCGGTGAGCAGCTGATTAAGCTCATGACCCTGGGTCTGACCCAGAAAGAAGCCGAAGAGCAGATTATTAACGGCTTCCTGAAATAAAGCATCTCCGCAGCCTGCGCAAAAGCGCAGGCTGTTTTTCTGACCGCCGCTCTGAAAGGCCGCTCCCGGCCGCCGCCCCGTATTCAGTTATCGGCTCCCGTGACTTGGCTCCCCCTCCCCTCTCCTTGCCGCAGCCCGCTGCGGCAAGGAGAGGGGAGTTATTCTTTTCTGCATTGCTATTCTGCCTTTTCAATGCTATAATGCCTGTATTGTATCCTTGGAGTTTTATGAGCTCCGATTTCAAAACCTTTAATTTGAGGAGAGAGACATATGATTTACTCTGCAGAAGTAGAGCGCATGTGCCCGGTTGCCAAGGGCGCTTATCATGGTCCTGCTCCCATTCCCGAAGAGGGCAAATGGGTACAGGTAAAAGAGATTAAGGATGTATCCGGTCTGACCCACGGCATCGGCTGGTGTGCCCCTCAGCAGGGCGCCTGCAAGCTGACCCTGAACATCAAGGACGGCATCATTGAAGAAGCTTTGGTAGAAACCATCGGCTGTTCCGGCATGACCCACTCTGCCGCCATGGCCAGCGAGATTTTAATTGGCAAAACCATTCTGGAAGCCCTGAACACGGACCTGGTCTGCGATGCCATTAACACCGCCATGCGCGAGCTTTTCCTGCAGATTGTATATGGCCGCAGCCAGACAGCCTTCTCCGAAAACGGTCTGCCTGTAGGCGCCGGTTTGGAGGATTTGGGCAAGGGTCTGGTCAGCCAGGTTGGCACCATGTACGCTACCAAGGTTAAGGGCCCCCGTTACCTGCAGCTGACAGA
>JAKSQI010000031.1 GCA_024404215.1 Oscillospiraceae bacterium | reverse complement strand
ATAAGTCCGAGGGAATGAAAACGGAAAAGCGGAAGGAAGGGAAAAATTGTTGCTGTTTTTCCTCCTCTTAGGTATACTGTATAAAATCACCTGTCAGAAAAGGAAGGAGACTGTAACATGAAGGCATGGGGCAGTAAACGGATTGGTGAACTCAGCAAGCGTTGGCCCAAGGATGAAGCGGGGCAGGAGATTCCTCCGGCCTTTTTTCAGCATATCGGCGGCAGCGAGCTGGATGTAGAAATGGCGATTAATCTGCTGGAAGCATACGATATTCCGGTGCTCCGCAAAAATACACTGGATGGTGACCTGGGCACGGTGCTGCTGGGCTTTGCCGGCGCCGGCGCTGACCTGTATGTTCCCGAAAGCCTGCTGGAGGATGCCCGCAACATTGTGTCGGCGGACATTCTGGAGGATGAGGACTGCCATGGAGAGCCGTGACCGCTTTGAATGCTGGCTGCAGGAAACCAAAGACCCGGAGGAAAGAAAGCGGCTTCTTGCCATGACGGATGAGGAGCGGGAGGAAGCCTTTGGGGGCATGCTCAGCTTTGGTACTGCCGGCTTAAGGGGTCTTATGGGGCCGGGCACTGCCTGCATGAATGAGAGAACTGTGGCACTGGCAGCCCGAGCCCTGAGCCGGGCTCTCAGCACCATGCCGGATACCTTTCGGGGGCGGGGGGTCTGCATCAGCTGCGACTGCCGCCGCGACAGCCGTCGGTATGCGGAAATCTGCGGGGATATTCTGGCCTCTGCCGGGATTCCTGTGCTGCTGTTTCGGCACATGCGGCCAACACCTGAGCTCAGCTTTGCTGTGCGGCATTATGGATGTGCTGCCGGTATCAATGTAACAGCCAGCCATAACCCTAAGGAATACAATGGCCTGAAGGTTTACGGATCGGACGGTGGACAGCTGGTAGAGGGGCCTTCCCGGGCCGTTGCCGCTGCTATGGAAGAGGAAATGCTTTGGCTGCCTCTGCCTCGGCGAAGCACGGAAGAGCTGGGGCAGGATGTGCTGGTGCGCCTGTTGGGAGAGGAAACGGATGAGGCCTTTCTGCATGAGGTGCTGAAGGACACTGAGGTCTGCGGAAGCATTGCCGGGGATTATCCGGTGGTGTACACACCCTTTCACGGAACCGGAGCAGCCCTGTTGCCGGAGGCCTTGCGCCGCAAGGGCTGCAGCAGACTGTACTGTGTTCCTGAGCAGATGAAGCCGGATGAGGACTTTTCCACAGTGGCTTCCCCCAATCCGGAACAGGAGGAAGGCTTCGCCCTGGCCATTGAGCTGGCCAACGAAAAGGGCGCTGATTTTATACTGGGCTCTGACCCGGATGCTGACCGGGTGGCCGTTTTGTACCGCCGTCCGGATGGCAGCTTTGCCCATCCCACCTTCAGCCTGACCGGGGCCCTGCTGCTGGATTGGTATCTGTCTTCCCTAAAAGCGGGCGGGCAAATGCCGGAACAGCCTGTGGTTCTGAAAAGTCTGGTAACTACCCCCTTGGCCCGTTCCGTGGCACTGGCTCACGGGGCTGAATGCCGGGATACCTTCACGGGCTTTAAATACCTTACCGAGGAAAAGGACCGGCTGGAGCAGGCAGGGGAGGGAACGGTAGTGTTCTCCTATGAGGAATCCTACGGCTGCATGATTGGCGATTACTGCCGTGACAAGGATGCTGTTTCGGCTGGCGTCATGCTGGTTTGCATGGCCTCCCAGCTGGCTGCCCAAGGCAAAAGCCTGGGGGATGCGCTGGAAGAGCTGCAGCAGCGGCTGGGCTATCAGAAGGACCGTACCAGAAGCCTGACCGGTCCCGGGGCTGTCGGACGTCAGAACACCCGGGATTGCAGGGCCGGACTGCGGGCTGTGACCACCCGGGATATCGGAGGCGAGCCCCTGCTGGCCGTGGAAGACCTAATGACCGGAATTCGGAGCTATCCGGAAAGCGGAGCTGTGGAGAAAACGGCTTTGAAGGGCGAGAATGTTCTCCGGCTGCTGTTGAAAAAGGGCGGAGAGATTATTGTCCGTCCCAGCGGCACAGAGCCCAAGCTCCGTATTTATTTGATGATTGCCGGTGAACGGACCGCCTGTGAAGAAAGGGCCCTCCGGCTGACTGACTGGGCCAAAGGCCTGCTGAATTGAAAAAGGTTTTTCTTGATTCAGGGAGCCAAGGGGATTATACTAAAAAGATGTTAATGGATGGAGGCGCCCATGACGCAGCGCATATATTATCAGAACAGCCACTGCCGCGAATTTACGGCTCAGGTGCTGGCCTGCCGCCCGGCTGAGGACGGCTTTGCCGTGGTACTGGATGCCACAGCCTTTTTTCCTGCGGGAGGCGGACAGCCGGGAGATACCGGCTGGCTGAACGGGCTTCCGGTTTCCGACACTCGGGAGACCGGGGGAATTATTGAGCATTTTGTTCAGCGGGAAATCGCCCCGGGTACCGGGGTAACCGGCATTTTGGATTGGGACCGGCGCTTTCGCTTTATGCAGAACCATTCGGGAGAGCATGTGGTTTCCGGCCTGACCCATCGTCTTTACGGCTATGACAATGTGGGCTTTCACATGTCCGGCCCTGTGGTAACCCTGGATTTTAACGGCGAACTGACTCCGGAGCAGATTGGGGATATTGAAGAAAAGGCCAATGCTGTGGTTTTTGCTAACCGGGAGGTTCGCACCTATTTCCCGAAAGCGGAAATACTGGAGACCTTGAATTACCGCAGTAAGCTGGAGCTGACAGAAAATGTCCGTTTGGTGGAAATTGCCGACTGTGACCTGTGCGCCTGCTGTGCGCCCCATGTCCGCTATACCGGTGAAATCGGTTTGATAAAAATCCTCAGTGCCATGCGCCATCGGGGCGGCATGCGGCTGACTATGTCCTGTGGCTTCAATGCACTGAGTGACTACCGAAGCAAGCAGGAAACAGCAGAAGCCTGCTCGGCCCTGCTGTCTGCTCCCCAAACGGAGCTGGCTTCCGCCGTGGAGCGGCTGAAGGAAGAGCTGACCAAAACCAAGGCTGCCTGCGGTGAGCTCCGCCGTCAGGTGACTGAGGCCAAAATAGCCGGGCTTTCGCCTGTGGACGGCAATCTGCTTCTGTTTGAGGATGGTCTCAGCGGCAATGAACTGAGAGAGCTGGTCAATGCCGGTTTGACAAAATGCGGCGGACTCTGTGCTGCCTTTTCCGGCAGGGACGGGGCTGGCTATCAATATGCTATTGGCACCCGGGAAGGAAATCTGAAGGCCTGTGCCGCCGAGCTCAATGCCGGGCTCAGCGGGCGGGGCGGCGGTTCGCCTGCCATGCTGCAGGGCTCCTGCCGGGCTGACCGCAGCACCATTGAAAGAGTAATGAACGGGTTTACATGCCCGAAAGAATAAAGGAGAGATGAGAACATGATTCGGAATCAGTATATTCTCGTAAAAGACCTTCTGCAGAAGAAGAATGACAGCGCCTCTGACGGCATGCCGGTACGGGTTCGGGGCTGGGTAAAAACCAACCGTTCCAACGGGCATATTGGCTTCATGGCCCTGTCTGACGGCTCCTGCTTTGAGAATATTCAAATCGTATACAACCTGGATGAGCATCCTGAGATGACCCCTGCTTCCAAAATCAGCACGGGCAGCAGTGTGGATGTAGCCGGTGTATTTACTCTTACCCCCGGTGCCAAGCAGCCTTTTGAGGTTCAGGCTGCCGAGGTTACCCTGCTGGGAGACTGCGACAGTGACTTCCCTATGCAGAAAAAGCGCCACAGCCTGGAGTTCCTGCGTGAGGTGCCTCATCTGCGCCCCCGTACGAACACCTTTAATGCCCTCTTCCGTGTCAGAAGTGTGCTCTGCGGTGCCATTCACGAGTTCTTTCAGACCAATGGCTTCCTCTATATTACACCGCCGCTGATTACCGGTAACGATGCGGAGGGTGCCGGTGAGGTCTTTACTGTAACCACCTCTGAAGGTGAAACGGATTTCTTCGGCAAGAAGGCCTGCCTGACGGTTTCCGGTCAGCTGCATGTGGAGCCCTTTGCCCTGGCCTATGACCGGGTTTACACCTTTGGCCCCACTTTCCGTGCCGAAAACTCCAATACTACCACCCATGCCAGTGAATTCTGGATGGTTGAGCCGGAAATTGCTTTTGCCGACCTGGAGGATGACATGGCTGTCATGGAGGCCATGGTTAAGTACTGCATCACCAAGGTGCTGGAGCGCTGTCCCTCTGAAATGGCCTTCTTCAATGAGATGTTTGATAAAGAGCATAAGCTCATTGAACGTCTGACCGCTGTTGCCAACAGCGAGTTCAAGGTTATGACCTATACCGAGGCCATTGAGCTGCTGTTGAAGGCGGACCGCCAGTTCCAGTATCCCGTTGCCTGGGGGGTGGACCTGAAGAGCGAGCACGAGCGTTACATCTGCGAAGAAGTGGTTCAGGGCCCGGTTTTCCTCATTGACTATCCCAAGGATATCAAGGCCTTCTACATGCGCATTAACGACGATGGCAAGACCGTTGCTGCCTGTGACTGTCTGGTGCCCGGCGTTGGTGAGCTTATCGGCGGCTCCCAGCGTGAGGAGCGCTACGATGTGCTGCTGGAACGCATGAAGGAAATGGGCATGGAGCAGGAGACCCTGCAGTGGTACCTGGATCTTCGCCGTTTCGGTTCGGTCAAGCATGCCGGCTTTGGCCTGGGGCTGGAGCGCTTTATCCTTTACCTCACCAACATTGGCAACATCCGGGATACCATTCCCTATGCCCGTACCCCCCGCAACCTGATGTTCTGATAGGGGACAGGAATGGAACAGAAAAAAATAGACCGCATCAACGAGCTGGCCCGCAAGCAACGCTCGGAGGTGGGCCTGACGGAGGAGGAAAAGGCCGAGCAGGCTCTTCTGCGGCAGGAATATGCGGCGGAGTTCCGCCGGGCTACTTTGGGCATTTTGGAGAATACCTATCTCCAGCGCCCGGACGGCACCAAAGAAAAGCTGAAGCGTAAGCAGTAAGCAATTGACAAAATCCCGTCCTGCGGGGTATACTGAATTGGTTCGCCGCATGGTGAATCCATTGGTCAAAAATATAAGAGAAAAGGACTGAATTCAAGTGACTAAGAAACAGAACCCCTGGATTTCTATCATTGCCTGCCTTGTTGTTCAGCTCTGCGTCGGTATCCTTTACCTGTGGAGCGTTCTGAGAGGCAACCTTGAGGCGGCCTATGCAGCCAACCGCTTTGACGGCAGCATGGTTTCCTCCTTCATGATTTTCGCATTCGTTTTCGGTAATCTTGTTGGTGGTGTTATCAACGACAAGAAGGGCCCCCGGGTTACCTGCTTTGTGGGTGTTATCCTCTTTGCTGCCGGCGTTCTTCTCACCATCTTCAGCAAGACCACTGCCATGTTCATTGTAACCTACGCCGTTATGGCCGGTCTTGGCTCCGGTATTGCCTATGGTGCCTGCATCAGCTGCATCCAGAAGTGGCTGCCCCACAAGCGCGGTCTGGCTTCCGGTCTGGCTTGCTCTGCCTTCGGTCTGTCCACCGTTGTATTCACCCCTGTTTCCAATGCTTTGATGAACGCCAACATGGGTGCTGACGGTATCGTAAATTTCGTTCCTGTTTTCCTGACTCTGGGCCTTGTGTTTGCCATTGCCGGCCTCATTGCCTGCTTCTTCATCCGTCTGCCCGGTGAGGAATACATCAAGAGCCTGAATCTGCCCAAGGCTGCTGTTTCCGGTGCCACCAACTTTACTCTGGGCCAGGCCATTAAGACCCCGGCCTTCTGGGCTCTGTTCTTCTCTATTTTCTTCATCAACGGTACCTGGAACCTGTGCGTTCCCCTTATTAAGGGCCTGGGCCAGGTTCGTGGTTTGACCTTGACCGCTGCTATTGCCTGTGTATCCTTCACCGGCATCACCAACGCAGCCGGCCGTCTTATCATGGCCACCCTGTCCGATAAAATCGGCCGTTTCAACACCATGTATGTTCTCTGCGGCATTACCCTGGTGGGCGCCATCCTGATGACCTTCATCGGTGGCTACGGCTACTTTGTTACCATTGCACTGATTGCTTTTGCTTACGGCGGACCTTCTGCCCTGAACGCAGCTCTCTGCACCGACATGTTTGGCCCCAAGAATTCCGGTTCCAACTACGGTGTTGCCATGCTGGCTCTGGGCTTCAGCTCCATCTTCTTCAACTGGGTTTCCAAGACCTTCCTCCACGCTGTTGTGGATGTTAACGCAGGTACAGCTGCCGGTATTGCCCCCACCTTCATCATGGGTGCCATCACGGCTGTTATTCCCGTACTCTGCATGCTCTACATCAGCAATTATCTGAAGAAGCGTAACGCAGCTAAGTAATACGATTTTTACAAACGGTTTGAAAATCACCGATGCTTCGGCATCGGTGATTTTTTTGCCTGCCTCTATTGACTTACACAACAAATGTGTTAAGATACTGACGATAACAACAGAAGGTGTCGGAGATAATCCGGTGAAAAGGGAAACAGGTGAAAGGCCTGTGCGAACTCGTCACTGTAAGCGGAGCCGATGCAGTCACAATGCCACTGGAAACGGGAAGGCGACTGTATTTTTCCGCGAGCCAGGAGACCTGCCTTGTGTTGGGTACCGAAACCACGAGTAATTGGTTGGCGCCGCAGAATAGAGGCAGCAGGGCTGCATCCCTGCCTCTCGTTTTGATTGGATGACCTTTTAATCGGGCTTCGGTTAAAAGGTTTTTTAATTGAAACGAGAAAGGATGTTAAAAACATGAAAAAGCTGCTTGCTGTTCTTCTGGCAGTACTGCTGGTTTGCTCCATGCTGACCGCCTGCGGCAGTCAGAAGGCCGAAGAACCCGCTCCTGCTGAGCCTGCCACCACCGAAGAAACTCCGGTTAATCCGGATCCCGCTCCTGCTGAGGAGACCGAAGAGGCTGAGGAGCCTGTTGAGGACGAAATTTCCGATCAGGACGCTGCTGATGCCGTAGCTGCCCTGATTGATGCCATCTATGTTCAGACCCGCACCGAGGAAACCGATGCCCAGTGCGCTGCTGCCAAGGCTGCCTGGGATGCCCTGACCGATGCTCAGAAGGAGCTGGTAGAGGGTGAAGAGGCTGATCCCGATTATTTCGGCCGTGACACCGGTGATGGCTCCAAGGATGACCCCCTGAATGCCGACGAAATTGGCGAGAAGGAAATTCTGGTTGTCAGCTTTGGTACCTCCTTCAACGACAGCCGTGCCGAGGATATCGGCGGCATTGAGAAGGCTATTGCAGCCGCTTACCCTGACTGGGCTGTTCGCCGTGCCTTTACCGCACAGATTATCATCAACCATGTACAGGCCCGCGAAGGCAAGTGCATTGATAACATGGACCAGGCTTTGGAGCGTGCAGTTGCCAATGGTGTTAAGACCCTGGTTGTTCAGCCCACTCACTTGATGCACGGCGCTGAGTATGATGAACTGTGTGAAGCTCTGGAGGCCTATAAGGACCAGATTGAGACTATTGTAGTTGCTGAGCCCCTGCTGGGTGAAGTTGGCGCAGATGCTGCTGTTATCAATGCCGATAAGGAAGCAGTAGCTGTCGCCCTTACCGCTGAAGCGGTTGCTGCTGCTGAGTACGACAGCATTGACGCTGCTGCTGAAGCTGGTGTAGCTTATGTTTTCATGGGGCACGGTACTTCTCATACCGCAAAGGTTACTTACAGCCAGATGCAGACTCAGATGGAAAAGCTGGGTTACAAGAATGTGTTCATCGGCACTGTTGAAGGTGAGCCCGAGGAAACCGCCTGTGAAAATGTTATTGAGGCTGTTAAGGAAGCAGGCTATACCAAGGTTATTCTCAGACCTTTGATGGTTGTTGCCGGTGACCACGCCAACAACGACATGGCCGGTGAGGATGAGGATTCCTGGAAGAGCATGTTTGAAGCTTCCGGCAACTTTGAGAGTGTTGAAGCTCAGATTGCCGGCCTTGGCGGAATTGCCGCTGTTCAGGAAATCTATGTAGCCCATACCGGTGCTGCTATTGCTGAGCTGGGTTAATCTGATCCGGTAACGATTGTACGTTTGTCCGGCGGCATGCAGGCCGCCGGACATTTTTTGATTAGAAAAGAGGACGAAGATGAAAAGAGCAATCCACTGGCTTTTGATAGCTGCTATACTGGCTGTTCTCCTCTGCGGCTGCGGTAAGGCAGAGACGGTTAATAATGCCGATGCAGACCCATCCGTGGAAACGGCCGTTCCATCGCCGGAAGAGGCCTCAACGGAGCCGGAGAAAGAATTGTCTGAACCGGAGGAAAGCAAAGCTGCCCTGGTGGACGGCGAATATGAGGCGGAATTTCGCACGGACAGCAGTATGTTTCATGTGAATGAGAGCTGCGACGGTAAGGGTCTGCTGACGGTGAAGGATGGACAGATGACCATTCATGTCAGCCTTGCCTCAACAAGCATCGTAAATCTCTATCCCGGGATGGCTGAGGATGCCAAGAAGGAGGGGGCGGCTCTCCTGCAGCCCACCACGGATACCGTAACCTATGAGGACGGCATGTCGGAAGAGGTTTACGGCTTTGATATTCCTGTTCCCGCTTTGGATACGGAGTTTCCGGTAGCTTTAGTAGGTACCAAGGGTAACTGGTACGATCATCAGGTAGTCGTTTCCCTGGTGACCGAGAACTAAGTTCTTTTTCTCTCCTAAAAAATCACTCCCGGGGCTTGACTCTTAAAAGATTACAAGTTATTATAAAATGTAACAATTTGTAAATAAATGGAGTCAATGCGGTTACGAAACTGAGACTTTCTTGTTTACAGGAGTGAAAGAAGGAGAGAAAACATGATACAGAAGAGCAGAAAACTACTGGCTCTGCTTCTCATCGCCCTGCTGTTGGCTTCTCTGGTGGGTATTTGCCGTCCCACCGAGGTTTTGGCAGATGGCATTTTTGAGGCGGATGAAGAGGTTCAACAGGAAGAAAGCAAGCAGCCGGAGGCGGAAGCACCGACAGCTGACAATAATACAGCCGGAACGGAAACACCAAAGCCCGAAGCGGAGGCAGCAAAGCCGGAAGAGGGAACAGCTGCCACGGAGGAAGAGAAGGATAGCCAAACGGCAGCTGCCGGGACAGAGGATGGAAGCTATGTGCCCTCCTTCGGTTTCACGGGGGGCAGTGGCCGGGTAGTCATTTCCTGCCCGGAGCTTGTGGTTAAGGATGGCAAGGCCATGGCTACCCTGGTCTTTTCCAGCAGCAATTACACCCGGGTAACCGTTAACGGCGTGGATTACGGCAAGGATAACGGCGATGGGGCCTCTACCTTTACTATCCCGGTGGAGCTTAATGGCATAACAGCCATTTCGGCAGAAACCACGGCCATGTCTCAACCCCATGAGATTGAGTATGAGCTCTATATCTATACCGATGGAACCGATGTGGCGGATGTATCCCCGGAGGCGGCTGCCAATGCTGCCAAGGTCGAGGCAGACGAGGAAGCATCGGCAGAGGCGGAAGAGAATGAAAACTCTTGGGGCGACTTTGACTCTGACCAGAGTGCCAATACCGCCGACAGCGAGCCGGAGGGGGACCGTACCAATATTTCTGAACCTGCAGAGCAGGCACCGGAAGCCGGTAAGGGCCTGCCTGCCGTAGCTGTTCTTGGTATTCTGGTTGTGGTAGTGGGTGGCCTGGTTACGGTTATCAACGCCATTGATAAGAAAAAGAAGGCTAAATAAAACATGCATTTAATGAAACGGATTCTGGCAACCTTTCTGGCGGTCTGTCTGCTGCTTGGCCTGACAGCCTGTGGCGGGACCGGGCAGGAGAGCAGCCAAAAGCCTGCTGAAGAGACAGCGGCAGCATCAAGCTCCGTTGACAGCAAGGCCCCGGTAATTCAAGGGCTGACCTATGAAGCTACTGTGGACCTGACTTATGCCGAATGCTTTCAAATTTTCCGCTATGAGGGAGGCTACAGTGTTATCCGGGTGGATGACGGCCGGGATTATTTACTGATTCCGGAAGGGGGACGCGTACCTGGGGGGTTACCCTCCGCTGTTATACTCCTTCATAAGCCCCTCGGCAGCATCTATGTGGCTGCAACGGCCTCCATGGCCTTGTTTGATGCGGTAGGCGGATTGAACAGCGTCGGCATGTCCAGCCTGACAGCGGACAGCTGGTATGTGGAAAATGCGGCTAGGGCCATGGAAGAGGGCAGCATAGTCTATGCGGGTAAGTACTCGGCACCGGATTATGAGCTGCTGGTAAAGCAAAGCTGTGACCTGGCAGTGGAATCCACCATGATCTGGCACTCCCCGGATATTCTGGAAAAGATTCAGGAACTGAAGATTCCGGTTTTGATTGACCGTGCCAGCTATGAGCCCCAGCCCCTTGGACGCATGGAGTGGGTAAAGCTCTATGGCGAGCTGCTGGATAAGCAGGAGGAGGCGGAGGCCTTCTTTGAAGAGCAGGAAAGCTATGTGACGGCGCTGGCCGGTGAAGAAAACAGCGGGAAAACCGTGGTGGTTTTCTATGTCAGCAGCACGGATACCGTTATTGTCCGCAAATCGGATGATTATATTGCCAAGATGATTGACCTGGCCGGAGGCAAATACCTTTTTACGGATTTGGTCAGCAAGGATGGCGGTGCCGGGGCTGCGGTGGACATGACCATGGAGGAGTTTTACGCCTCTGCCGTATCGGCAGATTATATCCTCTATAATGCTTCCATATCCGACCCGGTAACCAATCTGGAGGATTTGTTTGCTAAGAGCGAGCTCTTCCGCAATTTCAAGGCTGTGCAAGAGGGGCATGTTTGGTGTACCGAGCGCTCCCTTTATCAGGCCACCGATGCCATCGGTACGATTATTTCTGACTTGAATTGCATGCTCGGGGACGAGAATGCAGATACCTTGAATTTTATTTATAAGCTGAACTGAGGGATTTCATGGAACGAGCCGAAAGGGAAAAGCAAATAGAGGCAAACCGCCGTCTGCGGCAGCTGCGCTATACCATTGTGTTTGTGATTATGGTTATCCTGCTGGCGGTCCTGACGGTTATTAACATCAACACCGGCTCTGTGAAAATTACGGTGGGTGAGATTGCCCGTATTCTGTTTTTGCGGCAGGGAGACCCGGTTGCCTATGATATTATCTGGTCCATTCGTTTTCCCAGAATTGTCATGGCGGCCATACTGGGGGGAGCCCTGTCCCTGGCTGGGTTCCTGCTGCAGACCTATTTTAACAATCCCATTGCCGGCCCCTTTATTCTAGGCATTTCCTCCGGCGCTAAAATGTGTGTAGCCCTCTGCCTGATATACAGCATCCGTTATTTTGGCTATTCGGGTTCGGCCCTGCTGGTAATAGCTGCCTTTGGCGGATCCTTGCTTTCCACCGGCTTTGTACTGCTGCTGGCCCGCCGGATTCACAGCATGTCCATTTTGCTGGTGGGCGGTGTCATGGTCAGCTATATTTGCTCGGCCATCACAGATTTTGTTGTTACCTTTGCGGAGGATTCCAACATTGTGAATCTGCGCAATTGGTCTTTGGGCAGCTTTTCCGGCGTAAAATGGGGCAATGTTTATGTGGCCCTGGTGCTGGTTGGCATCTGTGCCCTTGCGGTTTTTCTCATGGCTAAGCCCATCAGCGCCCTGCAGCTGGGCGAAAACTATGCTCAAAGCATGGGCGTTAATGTCCGGGTTTTTCGGGTGGTGCTGATTCTGCTGTCCAGCTTGCTCAGTGCCTGCGTAACGGCCTTTGCCGGCCCCATTTCCTTTGTTGGCATTGCTGTGCCCCAGCTGGTAAAGCGAGGCCTTAACACGGCCAAGCCCATTGTGGTGATTCCCGCTACCTTTTTGGGTGGTGCTGTCTTCTGCATGTTCTGCGATTTGATTGCCCGCACAGCCTTTGCCCCCACAGAGCTGAATATCAGCACGGTGACGGCGGTATTCGGTGCCCCGGTGGTTATTGCCATGATACTGAAGAGAAACGGGGGTGGCCGAAAGTGAGCGATTTTCTGCAGACGGAAAAGCTGAATGTTGGTTATAACGGAAAAACCTTGATTCACGATATCAGCCTGTCTGTCAAGCGGGGGGAAATCATCACCTTGATTGGCCCTAACGGGGCAGGCAAGTCTACCATACTGAAAACCATAACCGGCCATCTGGCAGCCATTGCCGGAACCGTAGTGCTGGACCGGGATGAGCTGGGAAAAATCCGCTATCGGGATTTAGCCAAGAAACTGGCTGTCATGCTGACGGACCGGGCCAAGCCCGAGCTGATGACCTGCCACGATGTAGTGGCTATGGGCCGCTATCCCTATACCGGCAGCCTGGGACGGCTGACGGAGGAGGACCACCGCCTGGTAAACGATGCCATGGAAATGGTTAATGTGCTGGATTTGGCGGAACGGAATTTTGATACCTTAAGTGATGGCCAGCGCCAGCGGGTGCTGCTTGCCCGGGCCATTTGTCAGGAACCGGAAATACTGGTTTTGGATGAACCAACCTCCTTTTTGGATATCCGTTACAAGGTGGAGCTTTTTGCTATTTTGAAACGGATGGCCAAGGAAAGGCAGACCACCATCGTTATGAGTCTGCATGAAATTGATTTGGCCCAAAAGCTGTCGGATAAGGTTCTCTGCATCAAGGGGGACCATATTGAGCACTTCGGCAGTCCGGACGAGATTTATGGTGCCGGTCTGATTCCCGGCCTTTATGACCTGCAGCCGGAAACCTACAACCCCCTTATGGGCTCTGTGGAGCTGGAGAAGCCTGACGGTAAGCCGGAGGTTTTTGTCCTGTCCTCCTGCGGCAGCGGAATTCCGGTCTACCGCCGTCTGCAGCGGCAGGGAATTCCCTTTGCTGCCGGTGTGCTGTATGAAAACGATGTGGACACCCAGGTGGCCCGTTCGCTGGCCTCGGAGCTGATTGAGGAAAAGCCCTTTGATATCCTGGATCTGAACATGGGGTGCCCTGTACCAAAGGTAGTTAATAACGGAGAAGGATCTGCATTGATGAAGACACCTGAACTGGCGGCAGAGATCGTTCGAAAAACAGTAAAAGCCATCAAAAAGCCGGTTACAGTAAAGATCCGGAAAGGATTTGATGAAGATCATGTCAATGCAGTGGA
>JAKSQI010000030.1 GCA_024404215.1 Oscillospiraceae bacterium | reverse complement strand
GTGTACCGAGATGGAGCAGAGCATCAAAAAGCAAATGCTGCTCCGGGGAGAGGCTGCTGTTAAACAGCTTTTGGATAATAGACAGGTGTCCGCTGCTGGAAACGGGTAAGAATTCCGTTATCCCCTGAATGATACCAAGAAAGATGGCCAATAGAATGGACATGAGGTGCCCTCCTGATAAAATGGCATTTGGGTATACGAACGCATACTAATTTATCTTATATTATACCATACAAGGGCTGGCTTTTCCAGTAGCTTGTCCGGGCAAATTAAAAGGAAAACCCCGAACGCCGCTTGTCGGTGTTCGGGGGAAGACGGAGAAGGGGGATACTATTACAGAGCCATGGGCCGGAAAGCGCCGTCCAGATACTGTAGGGCATGGTCAAAGCCGGCCTCTGCTGCCACCCGGGCAGCCAGTGTCAGCTTTCCGGTAAGCAAAGGTGCATAGTGGCAGTCTGTGTTCATGGTGATTTCGCCGCCCAGCTCCTTCAGACGACGGAGCAGAAAAGGAGCCGGATAGGGCAGCTCACGGCGTTTTTTTATAGCGGCGCCGGTGTTGATTTCAAAAACGACCCCATTTTTCAGACATGCCTCTAAAGCCTGCAGGGCGGTTTCCGTATATTCCGGGCATTCTTCGTCAAAAAAGCGATTACCGCTGTTGTATTTTACAATCAAATCAAAGTGGGCCATAATCAGCGGCTTGCGCTCAGAGGCGGCCACCATGTTGGCATAGTAATCCTTTACCATGTCCATGGCGTTTCCGTGGTATATCACATCAATGACCTTGTAGAGTTCCTCGGTAGAGCCGTCCACGGCCAGCAGTGTGCCGGTAGAAGCATCCTTGGCGTAGTGAACAGCGCCAATGCGGTAATCGTAACGCTCCGGAGCGTCGGTTTGGGCAAAATAATCTTCCTCTATACCGGTGTAGAGATTAAGGTGCTCAGCATATTTCAGCTTTAGAGCATTCATGGCAGTGATATACTCGTCCTCACCGGGGATGGAATACTCCGGGTCAAAGGGGGCATAGCCGTGGCAGGACATGCCAAAATCGGAAAAGCCGGCAGAAACAGCGGCGGAAATCATTTCATCCGGCGTGCTTTTGCCGTCGCAGAAGGTGCAGTGGTTATGCATGGTTGATAGGATGTTCATGGTTTAGACTCCTTTCCCGGGGATTCTTTTATTCTACCTTATTCCGGGCAAGGGTTCAAGGGCGGAGGGGGAAAGGCCGTCAAAAAAAGTTGTTTTAATGGCCAGTTGGCGTTATACTGAAAAGCAGGGCATTGCCCGATACTCACAGGGAGGGATATCCATGGAAAACAGACCTCACGGCCGGGAGAAAAATGTCAGCAATGGCTCTGCCGGCGTACATAAAACAGGCAAGGCCGGCGGCAGTGGACCGGTGGGAACCGGCACTGGGCGTACCGGTGCTTCCAACCAAGGGCCCAAAAGGGCCGGAATGACCTTTCAGGCGACAGGAAACGGCGGCTCCTCCGGCGGAACCCGCGGCGGCCTGGGAAAGCTCCTTGTTCCTGTTGTGATTATTCTGTTGCTGATTTTTGCCGGGAAGGGCTTCCTGGGGGGTGGTGCCCCGGACATGGGCGGCAGTGACTATTCCGGCAGCTTTAGCTCAGGGCAGACTGCTTCCAGCAGCAGCTTATCCACCTCCGGCCAATCCTACTCCGGCAGCAGCTCATCTACCTCCGGAGCCGATTTGACGGTATCCAGCCTTGCACGGGATAAGCGGGTGGTTCTGAAGGGCAATAATCAGGATACGGTTACCATCATGGTCTACATGTGCGGCACCGACCTAGAGAGCCGCAGTGCCATGGCCACCAGAGACCTGCAGGAAATGCTGAAGGCGAATCTGTCCGATAAAGTCAATCTGATTATTGAAACCGGTGGCTGCAAGCAGTGGCAGAACAATGTGATATCCTCTTCCGTAAACCAGATTTATCAGGTGAAGGATGGTGGCTTGGTTTGTTTGGAGGAGAATGTAGGCACAGCGTCCATGACAGACCCGGACAATCTGGCGGATTTCATTGACTACTGTCAGAAAAGCTTCCCGGCAGACCGCAACATGCTGATTCTTTGGGACCACGGAGGTGGCAGCCTTACCGGCTACGGCTACGATGAGAAGAACGCATCCTCCTCTTCCATGACCTTGACTAAAATCAACAGTGCCCTGAAGAAGGCAGACTGTGTGTTTGATACCATCGGCTTTGATGCCTGCCTCATGGCAACGCTGGAGACGGCTTTAGTCTGCAACGAGTATGCCGATTATCTGCTGGCCTCTGAGGAAACCGAGCCCGGCACCGGCTGGTATTACACCGATTGGCTGAACGCCTTGTCTAAGAACACCTCCATCCCCACCGTAGAGCTGGGCGAGAAGCTGATTGATACCTACATGACCAGCGTGGGCTCCAGCAAGGTTACCCTGTCTTTGATTGACTTGGCTGAACTGCAGGGTACGGTTCCTGAGGCCTTCAGCAGGTTTGCTTCCTCCACCGGTGAACTGGTAAAGAGCGATTATGCAGCGGTTTCCAATGCCCGTGCCGGCACTCGCCAGTTTGCCCAAAGCAGCCAGATTAATCAGGTTGACCTGGTTGATTTGGCCCAGCGTATCGGCACTCCGGAAGCCAAAGAGCTGGCGGCGGCGTTGAAGGGCTGCATCAAGTATAACCGCACCAACATTTCCAACGCCAACGGTGTCAGCATTTATTTCCCCTATGAAAACAAGACATCTCTCAACAGTGCGGTTTCCGTGTATAACAGCCTAGGCATGGACAGCGAATATACCGATTGCATCCGCAGCTTTGCCTCTCTGAGCACCGGCGGACAGATGGCCGGCCTGGCGTCTACCGGCGGCTATACCGCAAGCGCTTCCGGCAGCTCCGGCATGGATTTGCTGGGTACTCTGCTGGGCAGCTACACCGGCAGCTCTTCCTCTTCGGCCTACTCCGGCGGGGCCTCCGCTCTGACCAGTCTGCTGGGCGGCTTTACCGGCTCCACAGGCAGTGCTTCCGCCGGTACCGGACTGGACATGAACACCGTTCTCAGCCTGTTGGGTGGCTTCAGCGGCCGCAGCATGCCGGAGGATTTGGCCTGGGTGGATACGGATTTGATTGCTGCTTCGGCTGAAAGCATTGCCTCTCAGTATATTGATCCTTCTCATATTACCCTGTCTGAGGTGAATGGCGGCCATGCTCTGACCCTGACCGATGACGAGTGGAATTTGATTCAAACCGTGGAGCTGAACGTCTTTGTGGATGACGGGGAAGGGTACATTGATCTGGGGCTGGATAATACCTTTACCTGGCTGGATGCTTCCACTCTTGACGCAGAATACGACGGCAGCTGGCTGACGGTTAACGGACAGGTTTGTGCCTATTACATGGAAAGCGATACCCAAAACGAGGACGGCAGCTGGGTTACCGTGGGGCGGATTCCTGCCATTTTGGACGGTCAGTTCGTCAATCTGAAGGTTGTGTTTGACAGCGAGCATCCCAACGGAATCATTACCGGTGCCTGGCCCCTTTACAAGGGTGAGACCGAAACCATGGCTAAGGGTGACCTGGATATTACAGAAGGTGCATCCCTGCAGCTGCTGTGTGATTACTACGATTATGATGGCAATTATGAGGATTCCTACAAGCTGGGTGAGCCCTTCACCGTGGGCAGCAGCGGGCTGGAGCTGGCTTATCTGAATCTGGCGGATACCAATTGCAGTGTTACCTATCGGCTGACAGACATTTATGGGGCATCCTACTGGACTCCGGCCTATCTATTTTCCACGAACCATTAACAGAAGCTGAAAAAGAGACGGTTTTTGAATAAAAAAACCGTCTCTTTTATCTTGCGCAGAAGGGGATTCCTATTTTATAATGGGCAAAAAAGATAAGGGAATTTGCTATGCGTAAAGAAGAGTATATGGATGCGCTGCTTAAGCGCTTCCCCCCCTGCAGTAAGGGGATAGATCGGCTGTTTGCCATTGGTGAAATTCGGGAATTAAAAAAAGGTGAAATCCTTTACCAACAGGGAGACACCGTTGACCAATGGCCTATTTTGCTTTCCGGCTGTGCCAAGCATGTGGGCCGTACGAAGGAAGGCAAGGAAATCGTAGTGAGTATTTATGTATCGCCCGGAGATAACATGATTCCCTACGATGTATTTCTCTATCGTCCGGTTATCTCGCAGTCGGAAATACGGATGACCAGACCGGGCGCTGTGCTTTTGGTGCCCATTGAGAAGGCCTTGGCCTGCATGCCGGAGGAGCCGGAGATTATTCGGGTTGGTTTAGCCAGTCAGGCGGATTATTTGAACTGGTACATCCACTTCCACTTTTCCCTCAGTGAGTATCGTAACAATCTCAAGGGCCTGTATCGTCATGCCATTGAAACGGAGCCGGAGCTGGTGGCCCGTGCCAGCATTGAGGATTTGGCTTCCTTTTTTGGGGTGTCCTACTACCACCTTAGTCGGGTGCGGCAGGAACTCAAGCGGGAGGAGCCCTGGCTGCTGGAGAAGCTGGAGGCTTACCGATACTAAGATGAACGAGGATCTTTCCCACGGGAAAGATCCTCGTTTTTCCTTTTTATTCTCTGGCTGCCAGTTCCTTTTCCAGGTTTTCTCTGGCGTTGCTGAGCATTAGCTTCAGCCGGTTTTCCTGATTGACCCGGGTGGCGCCGGCGTCGTAGTCAATGGCGACGATGTTGATGTCCTTATGCTGTTCTTTTATGGGCTTCATCATGCCCTTGCCACAGATATGGTTGGGCAGGCACCCAAAGGGCTGGGTGCATACGATGTTTTTTACACCGCTGTGACCAAGCTCCAGCATTTCGGCAGTCAGAAGCCAGCCTTCACCCATTTTTGTTCCAATGCCGATGGTACCTTCCGGTTGCTTAATGGTATCCTCAAAGCGGGTGAGGGGGGTAAAGAAGCCGTCCTCCTCCATAATGCGGATAATGTCATTTTTCTTGCCGGAAATGTAGCGGGTTGCTATCCCGTTCACCACAGAGGCAATAAACTGGTCTCTTCGAATTTTATATTCCAGAACGCCGTTGTAGGTGCAGTAGAGCATAAAATCCAGCAGACCGGGAACGACAACCTCGGCCTTTTCACCAACCAAAAATTCCTCCAGATTGTTGTTGCCCAGGGGGGAGTACTTGACAAAGATTTCACCTACAATGCCTACTTTAACCGCAGGGAAGCGCTCTACCTTCAGCTCGCGGAAGGATTTCAGCATGGCACGATAGTTTTCCTTGACCTGGGAATAGCGGATTTTGCCGCCGCTGCCCAGTTCCTTGCCCAGCTTATCCACCCACTGATTGGCCAGAGCCTGAGCGGAGCCCTTTTCCACCTCATAGGTGCGGCACTGGTTAACCAAAGTCATCAGCAAATCGCCGTAGAGAAGGGCGTAAACCAAGCCACGAATGACAGGCAGGGTGAGCTCTAAACCGGGGTGCTTTTCCATGCCGGACAGGCTGATAGAGATAACGGGCACCTGACCATAGCCGGCCCGTTCCAGAGCCTTGCGCAGAAGGGGAATGTAGTTGCTGGCTCGGCAGCCGCCGCCGGTCTGGAAGAGAATCAGGGCAGTTTTATTCGGGTCATATTTGCCGGATTGAATGGCGTGGAGAAATTGGCCGATAACCAGAATGGCGGGGTAGCAGGTGTCATTATGCACATACTTCAAGCCGGCGTTTACAACATCCGGGCCGGAGGTTTCCAGCAGCTCGCAGGTGTAGCCGTAGGTTTTCAGTACACTCATGATCATTTTGAAATGCATGGGGAGCATGTTGGGAATCAGAATGGTATAGTCCTTTTTCATTTCCTTGGTAAAGGGAATGTAGGTCAGGGCTTCTTTGGCCTTGCTCATTTGCTTACCGCCTCCTCCTTTGCTTCCAGAGCGCCCAGCAGACTGCGCAGGCGAATCTTGACGGCACCCAGGTTGGTAATTTCATCAATTTTGATTTGCGTATAGTACTTGCCGGCGGGTTCCAGCAGACTGCGGCACTCATCGGTGGTGATGGCATCAATACCGCAACCGAAGGAAACCAGCTGAACCAGCTCCATGTCCGGGTGGCGGGTTGCCAGACGGGCAGCCCGGTAAAGGCGGCTGTGATAGGTCCACTGATTCAGAACCCGGGTTTTGACCGGGTCCTCCAGCTGGCAGATGCTGTCCTCGCTGACCACGGTAAAGCCAAGCTGAACCGCCAGCTTATCAATGCCATGGCCAATTTCCGGATCAATGTGATAAGGCCGGCCGGCCAGAATCATGATGCGTTTGCCCTGTTCCCGAGCCCAGGTCAGGGCTCGTTCTCCCTCGTCCATGACCCGACGGCGGAAGGAATCATAGGCCTCCAGACCGGCTTTCACGGCCTTGCGGCATTCAGCCCTGGTAATGCTGCTGTCATGGGCATGCATGGCGTCATACAAAGTGGCGGTGAAGGCCCGGGGGGTGTTAATGTTCAGGTTCGGGTAAAGGAAGGTGAAGTCCTTCAAGCGGTCCATGTTGCCCTTCAGAAGCTCACTGTAGTAAGCAACAACCGGACAGTTATAGTGATTGGAACCGCCCTTTTCATCAACGTTATAGGTGAGAACCGGGTAGAAGAGGGTTCGGATGCCGGCATCCATCAGCTCTTCCATGTGGCCATGCATGATTTTGGCGGGGTAGCAGGCGGTATCGGAGGGAATGGAGAACTGTCCTCGTTCATAGGTGCTGCGGGAGGACTGACGGCTGAACACAACCTCGTAGCCCAGTTCAGTAAAGACGGCATGCCAAAGGGGAGCCAGCTCATACATGCCCAAGGCCATGGGCAGGCCGATTTTCCCTCTTTTGCCGGGCTTCCCGATAAGACTTGCCAGATAATCCCGTTTATAGGCGTACAGATTGGGGGTATCCTCGCCGGGGTTCTCCAGCCCGAGGCCCCGCTGGCACTGGTTGCCGGAAATCAGCCGCCGACCATCGGCAAAGGTGTTGACAATCAGGCGGCAGTGGTTGGTGCAGCCCTGACAAACGGCAGATTTGGATTTGTGGGAGAAGGCCTTCAGCTCCTCCGGAGAGATTAGGCGGCTGGTTTCATACTTGCGGGCATAAAGGGCCGCGCCGTAGGCGCCCATCAAACCGGCAATGGCCGGGCGGATAACCGGGCCGTCCATTTCCATCTCAAAGGCCCGGAGAACGGCATCATTGAGGAATGTGCCTCCCTGAACCACAATGTGCTCCCCCAGCTCTTTTGCGGAGGCGGCACGAATAACCTTATAGACGGCGTTTTTAACAACACTGACCGACAGGCCTGCGGAGATATCCTCAACGGAAGCACCTTCCTTTTGGCTCTGCTTTACGGAGCTGTTCATGAATACGGTGCATCGGCTGCCCAGGTCAACGGGGCTCTTGCCCCGGAGACCAAGAGAGGCAAACTCTTCAATTCCGTAGCCCATGGAGCGGGCGAAGGTCTCAATGAAGGAACCGCAGCCGGAGGAACAGGCCTCATTAAGCATGATGCTGTCAATGGCGCTGTTGGCAATCTTAAAGCACTTGATATCCTGTCCACCGATGTCCAGAATAAAATCCACATCGGGCTGAAAGTACTTGGCTGCGGTATAGTGGGCAATGGTTTCTACTACGCCGGCATCCACCCGGAAGGCGGCTTCAATCAGCTGCTCTCCATAACCGGTAACGGCACTGCCGCAAATGGTAACCCGGCTGCCGCAGAGCTCATAGATTTTACCCAACTGTTCCTGAACCAGCTCTACCGGATTGCCCCGGTTGGAGCTGTAATAGGAATACAGAATTCGATTGTCCTCAGAAATCAGGGTGAGCTTGGTGGTAGTGCTGCCGCAGTCAATGCCAAGCCAGGCCTTGCCTGCATAGTCGGAAATGTCCTGATGCTTAACGGTGGCTTTGGCATGGCGCTCCTTGAAGGCCCGGTAGTCGTCCTCGGAAGAGAAGAGGGGGGGCAGGCGGTGGCCGACCGTAACGGCCCCTTCAGCATTGGCGAAGGCCTTGGCCAGAGTCTCATAGGTGAAAAGCCGGTTGTCCTTCCGGCTGAAGAGAGCAGCGCCCATGGCTACAGCAAAGCGGCCATAGGAGGGGAAAAGGGCGGTCTCGTCGGTGAGCTGCAGGGTTTCGCGGAAACGATCCCGCAGGCCCTGACAATAGTGAAGGGGGCCACCGAGGAACATAACCTTGCCGGAAATTTTACGACCTTGTGCCAAGCCGGATATGGTTTGATTTACAACGGCCTGATAAATGCTGGCAGCAACATCGGATTTGGCAGCTCCCTGGTTCAGCAGGGGCTGAATGTCAGTTTTTGCAAAAACGCCGCAGCGGGAGGCAATTGGATAGAGGCGGGTATGCTCCAGACTGGCCCGATCCATTTCATCGGCGCTCATGTTCAGCAGAATGGCCATCTGGTCAATAAAGGCGCCGGTGCCGCCGGCACAGGTGCCGTTCATGCGTTCGTCGGTGCCACCGTCAAAAAAGATAACCTTGGCATCTTCACCGCCCAGCTCAATGACCACAGAGGTGTCCGGCTCCAGCTCCTTCACCACTTCACCGGTGGCATAAACCTCCTGTACGAAGGGCAGACCGGCGGCCTCAGCCAGACCCAAACCGGCGGAACCGGAGATGCTGGCAGTAAAGAGCTTGCCTTCCAGCTGGTCGCGGATAGCGGCTACCATTTCCAGAGCCTTGGTGCGTACCTGGGAGAGATGGCGCTCGTATTTTTCATACAGAACCCGGTTACCCTCCATGAATACAATCTTGGCAGTGGTGCTGCCAATGTCAATGCCGAGGGCATAGGGAGTTTTCTCATTTATAACAGCCATGTTTGTCCTACTCCTGTTACATGCATAGAATCATTTTATTATATCATCTTTTTTATAGTATGGCAAAGAATCCTGGGGCTTTTCCCTCTTGTTTACAGATTATTCAAGGTTGATGCCCTCCTGGAGACTATACTATAATAAAAAGAAAAGTGGAGCATTGGCAGCGGCCGATGGGAAAGAAGGCAGCTATGGCATTTATTAGCTTTAACAAGGTTGGAAAGATTTACCGCAGCGGCACAGTTGAGGTGCAGGCCTTGCAGAATGTGTCCTTTGAGGTTGAATCCGGAGAGATTTGTGTAATTGTCGGCCAATCCGGTGCCGGTAAAACTACCCTGCTGAATATATTGGGGGGAATGGATACCTTGACCAGTGGACATATCATCTTGAACGGCAAGGATATATCGGCCATGAACTACCGTCAGCGGGCAGGCTATCGCCGTACCGAAATTGGCTTTGTTTTTCAGTTTTACAACCTGATACCCAATCTGACTGCGTTGGAGAATGTAGAAATTGCTTCACAGCTGGTGAAGGAGGCCGTACCGGCTGAGCAGGTGCTGGAGCAGGTGGGCCTGGGGCATCGCATGGGTAACTTCCCGGCCCAGCTGTCCGGCGGTGAACAGCAGCGGGTGGCCATTGCCCGGGCTTTGGCCAAGAATCCCCGCCTGCTTCTCTGTGATGAGCCTACCGGTGCCCTGGACTATGCCACCGGCAAGCAGATTCTAAAGCTGCTGCAGGATCAAAGCCGGAAAAGCGGCATGACGGTTATTATTATCACCCACAATTCCGCCCTGACGGCCATGGCGGACCGAGTGGTTCGCGTGCAGAGCGGCACGGTGCAGTCGGTTACCCGGAATGAGCATCCCCTGCCGGTGGAGGAGCTGGAATGGTAAGAAGAGGCTCGGCTTTTGCGAAAAACAGTCGTCGGGAAATCCGCCGAACGCTGGGCCGTTATGTGGCCATTATGGCCATTGTGGCTTTGGGTGTTGGCTTCTTTTCCGGTCTGCGGGTAACCCGGCAGGCCATGCTGACCACCGGTGACCAATATCTGAGTGGGCAGAGCTTTCAGGATTTTCGTCTGATCTCTACCTATGGCCTCACTCAGGAAGATGTTGCTGCCTTCGCGGCTTTGAATGAGGTTGAGACCGCCGTGGGAGGCTATCAGCGGGATTTTCTGCAGCTTCATGCGGACGGCTCGGTCAGTGCCCGCAAGGCCCTGATGCTTACAGAGGTCAATCAGCCTCTGGTTAAAGCCGGCCGGCTGCCCCAGCGGGCCAATGAGGTTCTGGCGGACAGCCAGTCTGCCGGGGAAGGTGCCATTGGGCAGACCGTGGTTATTGCTTCGGACAATGCCGAGGATACCAGGGAAGCCTTTACCTGTGAGGAATATGTGATTGTTGGTGTGGGCTGCAGCCCCCTTTACCTGAATACGGAGCGTGGAACGACAGCTTTGGCTGACGGTCGGTTGGGTGGCTTTTATTATTTCCTGCCCCAGGGACTGGACTTTGAGTATTTCACAGAGGCAGACCTGCTTCTGCGGGGCAGTGCCGATGGATTCTCCGACGATTACAAGGTGCTCCGGGACGCGGCTGAGCCTGTTTTGACGGCAACGCTGGAGCAGCGAGCTCAGATTCGCTTTGCTGACATTCTCTCCGATGCGGAGGCGGAATTGGCTGAAGGCCGGGAAGAGTATGAAAAAGGCTTGGCGGACTACCAAAAGGAACGGAGTGATGCGGAACAGGAGCTGGCGGATGCGGAAACAGAGCTGGCAGAGGCCCGGCAGGCCCTGGACGATGCCAAGGCGGAACTGGATGCTTCTGCAAAAAGGCTGGACTCGGCTGAGCAGGAGTTGAAGGCGGGAGAGGCCCGTTATCAGGAGGGTAAAGCCGCTCTGAATGACGCAAGGGCGGAATTTGAAAAGACCAAAAGCGAAACAGAACAGGCCCTTGAGAATCAACAGAAGGAATTGGATACAGCCAGAGCCTCGGCTGAAGAGGCGCTGGCCCAACTGACGGCTGCCGGGGCTGAGGAAATGATGGAGCAGTACCCTCTTTTGCAGCAGATGGAGGCAGAGCTTGAGGCCGCTATAGCTGCGCTGGAGGCCATGCCCCCACAAAAAGCCCCTTCAGCTGAGGCTGGGGAGGAGCCCCCTGCTGCCGATATGGCAGGGGAAGAAGACTCTGCCCTGTCTGTCACGGAGCTTCAGGCTCAGCTGCAGCAGGTTCAGGAAGCTAAGCAGTTAATAGAAAACAGCGGGCTTTTGGAAGCCTGGCAGCAGGTCCGGGATGGCCTGCAAGAGTTGGACGCTGCCCAGGAAGCCCTGAATGAGGCCAAAAGCTTGGCAGAAGAGCAATTGGACAGTGCCGAAGCTCAGCTAGTGGAAAAGGAAACGGAACTGGCAGCGGCGGAAAGAACCCTGCAGTCTGCCCGCAATCAGCTCTCCTCCGGCCAAAGGGCTTTCTCCGAAGGCGTCATGTCCTATCAGGAGGGCGAAGAGGAATACCAACAGGGGCTGGCTGACTATCAGCAGGCCAAGGGAGAGGCTGAGAACCGCTTTGCTGATGCCGAAGCCGAGCTGGCAGACGCCGAGGGTGAGCTGGCAGACGCCGAAGCCAAAATCGCAGAACTGGAGGAGCCGGCAACCTATGTGCTGAATCGAGATACCAATGTGGGCTATGTCTGCTTTGAAAACGACAGCCGGGTTGTGGAAAGCGTAGCCAAGGTCTTTCCTCTGTTTTTCTTTTTGGTGGCGGCCCTTGTTATTATCACCACCATGACCCGCATGGTGGATGACCAACGCACGCAAATCGGAACTCTGAAATCCCTGGGCTACAGCAACGGACGCATTACCTTCAAATATGTGTCCTACGCCGGCTCGGCGGCGCTTCTGGGAAGCTTGCTGGGCTTTTTTGCCGGTTCCATTGTATTTCCCAAGTGCATTTGGATGGGCTATGCGCTCCTTTACAATTTCGGTGATATTCGTGTTGTATTCAATTATCGGCTGGGTCTGCTGGCCGTGCTGGCTGCACTGGTCTGCTCTGCCGGAACTACCTTGCTGGTCTGCCGGCAGGATTTACGTCAGGTCCCGGCGGAACTGATGCGTCCCCGGGCCCCAGCGGTAGGCAAGCGCATTTGGCTGGAGAAGATTCCCTTCCTCTGGCGGCGCTTCTCCTTCCTGCACAAGGTAACAGCCCGGAACATTTTCCGTTACAAAAAGCGGCTGATTATGATGGTTCTGGGTATAGGGGGCTGTGCGGCCTTGGTGATTACCGGTCTTGGCCTGAAGGACAGCATCGGCCATATAGGCAGCGACCAGTTCGGAGGAATCATGAAATATGATTATTCCATCTCTTTCCCGGAAACCATGGAAGAGCAGGAACGGCAGGCCTTTGGAGAGAACACAGCGGACCTTCTCAGCCTCTGTGTGCAGGCTTGCAGTGACAGCATGGATGCTTCTGGCAACGGAGTAACCAAGCAGGCTACACTGATTGCCTGCTCCGATGAAAACATTGCCCAGCTGATACAGCTGTCGGACGGCAGTAAGACGGTTGCCTGGCCAGGCGATAACCGGGTGGTTATCAGTGATAATTTGGCCAAGCGGTTGAATTTGCAAGAGGGGGACAGCTTGACCCTGCACCCGGATGAGTTCCAATCCGTAGAGCTGGAGATTTCCGGCATTTTTAAAAACTACGTGTATTACTATGTTCTCATGAACGAGCGGACCTATGAGTCGGCACTGAACCGGACGGTGGAGTACAGCACCACCCTTGCCAATGCCGGAACGGGGGATAAGCATGAGATAGCCGCTGAGTTGGTAAACGAATATGGCGCAGCGTCGGTATCGGTCATGGCGGACCTGCGGGACCGGGTTGACCGAATGCTGGGGGCCATGGATTACATTGCCGCCCTGGTGATTGCCTGTGCCGGGGCACTGGCCTTCGTGGTGCTCTTTAATCTCAGCAACATTAACCTTACCGAACGCATTCGGGAAATTGCTACCATTGAGGTTTTGGGCTTCTCAGACCGGGAAACTGCGGCTTATGTTTTTCGTGAAAATCTGGTGCTGACCCTTATGGGGATTGTGCTTGGGCTGCCTCTGGGCAAGCTGCTGCATGCCTATGTCATGAGTGAGATTACCATTGATATGGTAGCCTTTGAAACCCGCATTGCCCCTCTGAGCTATGTTCTGGCTGTGGTTTTGACCTTTGGCTTTACCGTACTTGTGGACCTTATCATGCGTCGCAAGCTCCGGACCATAGATATGGCAGAGGCTCTGAAAAGCGTAGAGTAAAAAATGACCCTAATCGAGGGGCTGTTGAAAGAAAGGACAGAAAAATGGGGCTGTCTCAAAAAGAGGCAGCCTCTTAAACATGAAAAAATTTCAACAGCCGGCTCTATAAAAGAGTCGGCTGTCGGCGT